>DVEE01000214.1 GCA_015295885.1 Leptolyngbyaceae cyanobacterium M65_K2018_010 | reverse complement strand
TCGGCGGCCTGTTCCCCTCGGCGAAGTCACCCAAGAACGGGGCGGCCAAACCGTTTTAACCATCAACTTTGATCCACCCGTTACCCCAGGAATGCCGCTTATCCTGGCTCTGCGTCCCTGGCAAAACCCCAGATTTGGTGGAGTTTACCTATTTGGGGCAACCGCTTATCCGGTCGGCGAGGTGGTGAGGCCAACCTTCCTGGGCTACGCTCGCCTTAGCTTCTACGAACCCGATGGGGGTGGCTTCTGGCCTTAGCCGGCCCAGGCAATCTTGGTCTGGGAGGTCCCAGGACCGGGGTCGCCAACAAGTTCTAGGATAGGTCCACCCTCAGTTCATCCTCAGCCCCAAGGTGAGTGGTTTTAACCCAACGTAGGCGTTTGGGGAACACCGAGAGGCGCAGGGTCATGGTGGCAATCACCAGCAGCCAATGCAGCATATACAGGTTCCCCCACAGGGTTTCCAGCCCGTTCACCGCCACTGACCGCCGTTGAGTCCGCCGTAACCCCTGGAACATCCCGATCATCGAGAGGGTTAGGGCTAACCCCGAGACGGGCAAAAACATGGGTAACCGATGGCGGGCTACTGCCATCAAAAAATCTGGTAAAGCTACCGTCGGCAGGCCATACTGAATCAGCCAAAAGGCTGCCATATCGAGGGTCTTCCCTGGACTCAGGCGTCCCTGCGCAATCCATCGCCAGTAGTCCAAGTAGCGTTGGTAGCCTCCCTCCGCCCAACGATTGCGTTGGTGCCACAGGGCCAGGGCCCCTTCCACTCCCTCTTCCCCTACCGCAGGCTGTAGCAAGAACTGAATTGACCACCCCATAAAGTGAAGGCGTAGGGTTAAATCCAGGTCATCGGTGATGGTTTCCTCATTCCAGCCACCGCATTGGGCCAGGGCAGCCCGTCTGACAAATTGACCATTGCCTCGCAGTTCACCGATACCCCCCAGACTGATACGCTGTTGCTGAAAATAGGTGTCGAGGGCCATCTCCGCTTGCTGCCCTCGGGTCAGAAGATTTTTGGCCCGATTCATGATTGCCTTCTGAACCTGCACGGCCCCCACGGTCCCATCCTCAAATAGGGGCACCACCCGCCGCAGTAGATCCGGAGGCACCTGAGCATCGGCGTCAAAGACGCCGATAATCTCCCCTTGGGCATCGAGCCAAACCTGGTTCAGTGCTCCAGACTTACCCCCGGTAGCCCCGGCCCCCCGTCTCAAGACCCGCAATTGAGGATACAGCCTCCTCAGGTCTTGCAAACATTGCCCTGTCCCGTCGGTACTATTGTCGTCAATCACCCAGACCTCGTAGCGAGTTTTGGGATAGTCAAGGTTACAAAGAGCGGTCACCAGACGGTGAATCACCGCTTCTTCGTTTTTAGCGGCCACCAACAGGGACACCAAGGGCCAATGGGTAGCGCCAGCGGTTCCCTCCCCAGGCAGGTGCTCAGCTTGGAAAGAGGGCAGGGGCGGCGGGGAAATGGCGGGACGAGCCAGCAGCACCCGCAGGGCATGGGTGGTCAAGGCCACCATCAGTGCCATGATGATCCAACTTCCCCAGGAAAACAAATGCAGGGCCACCGTACTGCTCCACAGCATCGCCAGGGTGAAGGCGGCCTTACGTCGCCGCCCCCCATAGCCAGGAAACTCATCAATTTCAAGGTCACTCGGGGATTCGAATACTGGTCTGGCAGAGTCAGTCATGGGGTCAGGTAGGAAGGACAGGAAAGCCTCGGAGATGGGGGCTTGAGTGTAGGCAACCCCTCGGTCAGGGGACCAGACCTACGCCTTTGCCCTTGCTTCATCATCTCCGATTTTGAAGAAAAATTGAGGTGATGCTAAGCCCCCAGAACTGGGGAATGATAGCTCTGGAAGCGCCATTCTACCCTTGACGATAGAGACATTCAGGGGATTGAGGGAATTAAGGGGCATGCCACCCCGACTCCGGCAAGGTAATCTATTTCTGTCCTAGGAAGGTTCGGCTCTAACCCTGGACAGTTTAGCTGAGCGATAATTTCAAGGTCCTACCCATGCCTTTGACATTTGAGGATATTCAACCCGCCGGTAAGCAGGACGTCAGTGTTTACCTGCCTTACTATCAGGGCAACAAGCGGGCGGCCCTACCCTACGCCATCTCTCTCTATAAGCAGGGCAATTTGGAGGGGGAACGTTTTATCGAGGGGGGAGAGAGTATTCCCTTCATTGCCACCTGGAATGTATCGATGTTGCCCGCGGACCTGACCCGGTGTCGCCTTCAGTTTGATGGGGACGCCGACTTGAGCTACGAAATTATGATGGCCACCTTTGAGTTTGTTGACTTTCTGTTTGACGTCATCGTGGCCCTACGCAACAAACGTCCACCCGACTTTTCCAAAGCCTTTTATCGGAAGCTGCTGCGAGCAGAAGAGTAGAGGGGCCACCGGATCCTCGGCTCCAGGACGCCCTCCACCCAACCCCTGATTTACCTGGGACAACCGTTAAAATGGCAGAGTAGGTGTGATATGGTGCCCCTGAGTCATTTTTGTGGGTAGAGCAGCACGGCTCTGGCTTCTCCCTGTTGGCTTTCCCCGCATCCCACACCCGATTGATCATCCTCCGGAGGAGTTGAGGCGTGCCCAGTTCACCAAAATGTTTGTTGGTTGGTTCAACCGAGCCCTACAGTGGTAAGTCGGCGGCAGTACTGGGCATAGGGCTACAGCTTCAAGGGATGGGGCTAGATATTGCCTTTGGCAAGCCCTTGGCCACTCCCGTAGCCGAGAGTGACTACGATCCAGACTTAGAGTTTATTGTTGATACCCTTCAATTATCTCCCTCCCGCTACTATCCCCCGGCGGTGTCGTTGACCGCCGCCGCCCTAGAGGAATCTCCCCTGGGCAGAAACAGGGCTGAGTTCAGTTTGCAGGCCTTTACCGAAACCAGGGGAGAAACGCTACTGCTGTTGGAAGGCCCGGGCAATTTAACCGAGGGCACCCTGTTAAAGTTATCCGTAGCGGACATGGCGGTAGCGCTCAACGCCGCCGTGCTCTTGGTCACGCGCTATGACACGGTTTTGCTGGTGGATCGACTGCTGGCCGCTAAAGCTCAACTGGGCCATCATCTGATTGGCGTGCTAATTAATGACGTGCCTGAGGAGGGGGCCGCCGTTACCGCTCAAGTCGTCCAACCCTTTCTGGAAGGGCAGGGGATTCCGGTGCTCGGCTTGTTCCCCCGATCGCCCGTGATGCGGAGTATTACCGTCGGCGAAATTGTCGCCTCTTTGCACGCTGAGGTGCTCTGTTGCCCTGATCGCATGGACTTGATGGTGGAAACCCTAACCATCGGGGCAATGAATGTGAACTCGGCCCTGCGCTACTTTCGCAAGGGGGTCAACATGGCCGTGGTAACCGGCGGCGATCGCACCGATATTCAGTTTGCCGCCCTAGAAACCTCAACCCAATGCCTGGTGCTAACGGGCCAGATTCCCCCCACCGATGCGATTCTGGAACGGGCCACGGACTTAGAGGTGCCTATTTTAGCCGTAGATTCTGACACCCTGTCCACCGTTGAACGGATCGACGAGCTCTTTGGCCATGTGCGGTTACACCAGCCGATTAAGGTGCAATGCGTGCGAGATCTGGTGGCCACCCATCTAGATCTGGAACGCCTGCTTCATCTTATGGACCTAAAGCTACCCGTCTCGGCGGGATGAGGTGCGAGTCTGCTTGAGGCGCCTGCTCAGGTCGAACAGGGGTCTGATACAATAAAGCCCGTCATTCTCCTATTTCGGTGTAGCCGTTGAGTCAGTCCATTGAAGCTCCGCTCGAATCTATTAAGGTAGATACCTTTCTCCAAGAACTGGCGGCCATTCAACAATCCGGGTCCAAGCGGGTGGCCATTCTAGGCTCTCGCCACGTCCCTATTACCCATCAACAACTGATTGAGTTGATGACCTACGCCCTGGCCCTGGGCGGCAACCGAATTATCACCTCGGGGGCAACGGGCACGAACTCAGCGGCCATTCGTGGCGCTATGAAGGCTGACCCTAACCTGTTGACGGTCATTTTGCCTCAGAGTTTGGCCCGCCAACCGCGAGAGTCGCGGGAACAACTGGAGCAGGTCATGCACCTGGTGGAAAGCCCTGCTAACGATAGCCTTTCCCTGGCGGAGGCCAGCTCGATCTGCAACCAGGAAATTATTTCCCGGTGTCAGCAGCTCATTTGTTTTGCCTTTCACGACAGTACCACCCTGCTGCGCACCTGCCAGGATGCGGAAGAGCAGCGTAAACTGGTGACTTTGTTTTACTTTGATTAGGCCATGAATGGGGCCCTTTCTATGCCAGCCTTTTTACTGGTTAGTATTGCCCTAGGGGCAATTCTGGTTTATTTGCCCTTTTTGGTCGTTGGTTACGGGCGATTTAAGCTGGGCTACGACCCGTCAGCACCGCGGGCGATGCTAACCCAGTTACCCGCCTACGCCCAGCGAGCCACCTGGGCCCATGAAAATGCCTTCGAGTCGCTGATTCTCTTTGCTCCAGCCGCTTTGATGGCCTACGTGACTGGTCAAACCTCGGGGCTGGCCTTGGCGGCGGCGGTGGCTTATCTGCTGGCCCGGACGCTCTACCCCGTGTTCTACATCTTGGATCTGCCGGTCTTGCGATCGCTGATGTTTGGTCTGGCCAACCTAGGGACCTTTACCCTCTATTTCTTGAGCTGCCGAACCGCCTTGATGTAGTCTGGTGGGCAGCCTTGGTTTGATGAACCCCAGGAGACCTTTGGATGGCCTCTACCTATTCCTTTGATATCGTCAGTGACTTTGACCGACAGGAACTGGTGAATGCTCTCGACCAAACTCGGCGGGATGTGAGCAGTCGCTATGACCTGAAGGATACCAAAACCACCCTTGAGCTAGGCGAGCAGACCATTACCATCGAAACCGCCAGCGATATGACCCTAGATGCGGTAAAGGACCTCCTTCATCAAAAGGCCGCCAAGCGCAATCTTTCCCTCAAAATCTTTGACTACGGCGACGTCGAGGCCGCCAGTGGCAACCGGGTGCGGCAACAGGTCACCCTCAAAAAAGGCATCAGTCAGGAGATGGGGAAGCAAATAACTAAGCTGATTCGCGACAACCTGAAGAAGGTGACGGCCTCCATTCAGGGCGATGCGGTGCGAGTATCTGGCAAATCCAAGGATGATTTGCAACAAGCTATGCAACTGGTCAAGCAGGAGGACTGGCCCGTAGCTATTCAGTTCACCAATTATCGTTAGGGTCTTCAGAACCCTAGCCACACCATCTATACCTGGCCTGAGGTCGGTGGGGAACTTCGCCCCCAGCCCATCGTCGGTATGGACTTGACCGGTGACTTCAGGATGACCCAGGCCCTCAGGCAAGATTGATATTGTCTAGGGTAAGAGTTTCAGGATTTCTATGGATTAAAGCACCTGGGTGAGCCAATTCCGCCCCCTAGGATTTGCGTATTTGAAATAACTCCCGTAGCATAGCGAGAACTGCATAATATTCCCTATGAACATTCTTCTGGTTTATCCCCGTTTCCCTAAAAGCTTTTGGTCCTTTGATAAAACCCTTGAATTAGTTAATCTCAAGGCTCAACTGCCGCCCCTGGGATTGGTGACCGTAGCGGCAATTCTGCCCCAGACCTGGAACTTTAAGCTGGTAGACCGGAATGTGCGGGAAGTGCGCCATGGGGAATGGCAGTGGGCGGACATTGTCATCGTGTCGGCGATGATTGTGCATCGGGAAGATTTTCTGGCCGCCATTCAAACCGCCAAGGGCTACGGCAAGCTGGTGGCCGTGGGTGGGCCTTATCCCACTTCTCTGCCCCACGAAGCAACGGCGGCCGGGGCAGATTTCCTGATTCTGGATGAGGGAGAGATCACCCTGCCGATGTTTGTGGCCGCCGTGGAACGGGGCGATCGCAGCGGTACTTTCCGGGCCAAGGGCGAAAAGCCCGATGTCACCACCACCCCGATTCCCCGCTACGACCTGCTAGAGATGGACGCCTACGCTGAAATGTCCATCCAGTTTTCCCGGGGTTGTCCCTTTCAGTGCGAGTTCTGCGACATCATTGTGCTCTACGGGCGTAAACCGCGCACCAAATCCCCCGAGCAACTACTGGCGGAACTTCAGTATCTCTATGACCTGGGCTGGCGACGCAGCATCTTCATGGTGGATGACAACTTCATTGGCAACAAGCGCAACGTCAAGCTGCTGTTAAAGGCTATGCAGCCCTGGATGGAGCAGCACGGCTACCCCTTCTCCTTTGCTACGGAAGCGTCTGTAGATCTAGCCCAGGATCCAGAACTAATGCAGATGATGGTGGACTGCAACTTTGGCACGGTCTTTTTGGGCATTGAAACCCCCGATGACGACAGCCTCACCCTGACTAGGAAGTTTCAGAACACCCGCGACCCCCTATCGGAGTCCGTTTTGGCGATCTCTCGGGCGGGGCTGCGAGTCATGGCCGGATTTATCATCGGGTTTGATGGGGAAAAAAGTGGGGCGGGGCAGCGCATCTACCAATTCGTCGAGCAGACGGCCATTCCCACTGCCCTGGTCAGCATGCTCCAAGCTCTACCGGATACGGCTCTTTGGCATCGTCTAGAAAAGGAGGGTCGGCTTTTAGGGCAGAGTGCGGACATTAACCAAACCACGCTGATGAACTTTGTGCCCACCCGCCCCATTGAAGAAATTACCGAAGAGTACATTCAAACCTTTTGGAATCTTTACGACCCGCTGACGGTGCTGAATCGCACCTTCCGCCACTTTTTGATGCTGGGAGAAGCCCAGAAAAAGAACTACAAGAACCGCACCACCTCCGCTGGCACACCGGATATCAACTGGGTGACGGTTCGAGCCTTTTTCATCATCCTCTGGCGGCAGGGGGTTATGCGCAAAACCCGTCTACGGTTTTGGATTAACCTGGCCACCGTGCTCTGGCATTACCCAGCGGTGGCGGCCAACTACCTATCCGTCTGTGCCCAGGCCGAGCACTTCTTAGACTTTCGCCAGGTGGTACGGCAGAATATTGAAGCCCAACTGGCCGCCTATCTAGCCGCTCAGCAGGCTCAGCAGGCCGAGTCCACAGCCACCGCCGAAGAACCCCTAGCCGTGGCCTAGATCCTGCTTAGAACCAGGTCTAGCCCTAGCGGGTGCCCTCAACTTCCATCATCCCCCTCAATCAAGGGGGATGTACCGTTGTGGGGAGGGGGGAGAGGAGGTCCAGGCAACCTAGATCTAGCGGTCTAGCCAGAGATTTTTGGGGTTAGGACGCTACATCTAAGAAAGATCCGCTATGATAATCGACCATTAGGCCACGACCATCCCTGTTAACCCAAAAGAAAGGCTGATTCCATGGTTCAAGAACTTCCCCGTACCCGCCAGCAGGGTCCCTTCCCTGATTCCGCACCGGCCGCATTTCCGGTGTTTTACCGTACCTATAGCCGTCAGGGTGAGGTGGTGCCCGGTGAGCGGGAAACCTGGGATCAGGTCTGCGATCGCACCCTGGCCGGCCTGACCGAACTCGGTCACCTCACTGCCGCTGAGGTCGACCTATTGAACCGTATGCAGCGCCAGGTCAAAGCCCTACCCTCGGGGCGCTGGCTATGGGTGGGGGGTACTGCCTGGAGTAAACGACCCGAAAACTTTTCCGGTGCCTATAACTGTACCAGTACCAACGTAGTCGATTGGCGCGCCTTTGGCCTGATGATGGACCTGGCCATGATGGGCTGTGGTACCGGTGCCATTTTAGAACCCAAGTACATCAGTCAAATCCCTGTCATCCGCAACCGGCTGCGGATCACGATGGTGGGTAAGATAGGTGAAACCCCCGCCGCCGAGCGGCGAGAAATTACCGAAGTCACCATCGAAGGCAATCGGGTGGAGATTCGGGTTGGCGATAGTCGTCAGGGCTGGGTGCAGTCCTACCAGACCTTGCTGGAACTCTCTACGGACGAACGCTTCACCGGTGATGTCAGCGTTACCATTGACCTGCGGGATGTGCGCCCGGCTGGGGAAAAACTGCGGGGATTTGGCGGTGTGGCCAACCCCATCCGCCTTTCCTTACTCTACGAGCGCTGCGCCAACCTGCTCAATAAGGCTCTGGGTCGGCAGCTGAACTCCGTCGAGTGCTGCCTGCTGATCGACGAGGCCGCCGCCTGTGTGGTGGCCGGCAATATTAGGCGTAGCGCCGGCATGAGGCAGTTCGACAGTCGCGACGAACTGGCCGCCAGCGCCAAGGATAACCTCTGGCAGCAGGATGCCGAGGGCAACTGGCGGATCGACCCAGAACGGGATGTACTCCGCATGGCCAACCATACCCGTGTGTTCCACGAAAAGCCCAGTCGGGAGGACTGCATTGCTTCGGTGCGGAAGCAGTTCTATTCCGGTGAGGGAGCCATCCAGTGGGCCGGAGAGGCCAAGCGCCGGGCCGGGGGCGACGATCGCTATGGCCTTAACCCCTGCGGCGAAATTTTAGGTGCTAACTTCCACTGCAACCTGGCGGAAGTTCACCTGAACCAACTTGACCCAGACAATGAGCAGGAGCAAACAGAGGCCTTCGCAGCGGCGGCCCTATCGGTGGCCGTGTTGCTCAACCACCAATTTGTAGAACCGCGCTACCAAAAGTCCCGCCTGGAAGACCCCATTGTGGGGGTATCTTTCACTGGCCTGTTCGATTTCTTTGTCCAAGCCTTTGGGGTCGATTGGTTGCGCTGGTGGGAGGCGGGTCGTCCCGACACCATGCAGGGGCTAGAGTTCAAGGAGAAAGAGTGGCAGTACCTGAGCCGCTGGAAAGAGATAGTCCACCGGGTGGTGTGGGACTACTGCGATCGCCACCAACTCAAGCGCCCCAATCGTTGTACTACCGTCCAACCCGCGGGTACTAAGTCCCTGCTAACTGGGGCTAGCCCTGGCTGGCATCCGCCCAAGGCCCAGCGGTTTATTCGCCGGATTACCTTCCGCAAAAATGACCCCGTTGCCCTAGCCTGCATTGACTATGGCTATGCGGTGGTGCCCTCACAATCCGACAAGGATGAGCATGGCAACCTGCTGAAGGATCCCTTTGACCCCCGCTGTACCGAGTGGCTGGTGGAAATTCCCGTCGAGGTGCCCTGGGCTAACCTTCCTGGGGCCGATGAAATCGCTATCGAGAAATTCTCAGCGGCGGCCCAGTTCGACTTCTACATGCAGGTGCAAAAGCATTACACCACCCACAACACCTCGGCCACCATCGAGTTTCGCGAACCCGAGATTGAGTCCCTGGGCGATCGCATCTACCAGGCCATACAAAACGACGAGGGGTATATCTCCGCCGCGCTGTTAGCCCGGTTCGATGATTTGCAAACCTTCCCCCGTTTGCCCTTTGAGCCGATCGACAAAGCCACCTATGAGGAGCAACGGCGTCAGGTGGAGCGCCGCCGCCGTAATGCTGATTTCCATGCTGCCTTGGCGCGCTATGATTCTGGCGATCTAATGGAAGCTGGACCCGCCGGTTGCGATTCCGATAAGTGCATGATGCCAGAGCAAAAGCCTGACTAGGCGTTCACCCCTGGGGCTTTTCTTCCCCCTAGGGGTGAACAGATAGACTCCAGCACACTTCGTCCAATTCTAGAGCCGGCTTACACCCTAAGCCGGCCAACTCCCGTTAAAGGGCAACCCAATCCATCCTCAGGTCAGCGGTGGGTGGGCCTGCTCCGACCCAGCGGCGGTGGTCAGTTCGGTGGTCCAAACCTGAAATTGGGTTAGGTTCACCTGCCCGAAGGAGGTCGTAAGGGCGGTATCAACGGCATCCCGGCCCCGAGTCATGAGGATTCGCCCTATTCTAGGCGTATTATGACGGGCATCGAAGGTATACCACTGGTGGTCTAAATAGACTTCAAACCAGGCGCTAAAGTCCATGGGCAGAGGTTGGGGAGGAATGCCAATATCGCCCAGATAGCCAGCGGCACAACGGGCGGGAATATGTAAACAGCGGCAGAAGGTGACCGCCAGATGGGTAAAATCTCGGCAGACTCCCGTGCCCTCTAAATAGACCTCGTAGGCCGATTTGGTCGGTCGGGCATACTCATAACCAAAGCGAATATGGTGATGCACCCAATCGCAGACCGCCTGCACCCGCGCCCAACCGGTGGGCGTTTGCCCAAACAATTCCCAGGCAATCTCCGAAAGGCGGTCCACTTCACAGTAACGGCTGCCCAGCAGGTAGGGGAGCACAGCAACCGGTAACTCCGGGATGGGAACCTGTTGGGCGCTCCAATTGACAGGATCGGGGGCTATCCCCTGTTCAACCACCGCCTGGCTCGAGATCCGCACCGATCCGGCTGGCAGGGTCAGCCGCCCGACGCGATTACCATACTTGTCTTGGAACTCTTCTACCACCGTCTCAGGGGTGACTGTTAATTGCTCAGGATCCCTGACCTGGGACGCCACTGAGGGATGCAAGTACAGTTTCAACAGCATCGTCACCGGCGCCGGAACCTCAAAGCCGAGTTCGTAGCCCACCCGAATCAGCATGGTGAGAGGAAAACCGTCTCCGGTTGACTGGTAACTGGCCGATTGCATGGCATCGTTTCGTTCAAGGAATGAGCTGTTGAGCCTCTAAACGGCATGGTGCGGGTCCCCCAGCTTCTGGAGCCAAACATGGGCCCTGGAAAAGGACAGGACCATCCCTCCTAGTACATCCCTCCTAGGCCAACATCTGTGGCAAGGCGGCTGGTTTGAATTAACCTAATGAAAGAACAGCTAGCCATAGTCACAAAAAATTTTAGTATAAGTAAGTTTGCCTATGCTAGGCATGAGCACCCCATGACCCCACTCCCTGTCTCCAGGGCCGGTGAGAGCCAGTCCCAGGCAAATCCAGCGATGGCAAACCATCGCCATCATCACCACGCTGGCCATGACCACGGTCATAGTCATACCCACGGCACCATCGACCCGGCAATTGCCACCTGTGATCGCGGCCTTTGGGCCGTCCGCTGGTCCCTGGTCGGTCTGTTGATCACGGCACTGTTGCAGGCAGTGGTGTTCTGGCTCTCGGGCAGCGTGGCCCTGCTGGCCGACCTCATCCACAACCTTGGCGATGCCCTCACGGCCCTGCCCCTCGGGGTCGCCTTTATGATCGGGCGCCGCCAACCCACGGAGCGCTTTGCCTACGGCTATGGGCGCATGGAAGACCTGGCCGGGTTAACGGTGGTAGGGGTGGTTTTAGTCAGCGCCATCATTACCGCCTACGAGTCCGTCGATCGCTTTTATCACCCCCAATCGATCCATCACCTAGGGGCGCTGGCACTAGCTGCCCTGATCGGCTTTATGGGCAACGAACTGGTGGCCCTGTTTCGCATCCGGGTGGGCCGCGAAATTAACAGCGCCGCGTTGATTGCCGATGGCCACCATGCCCTGGCCGATGGCCTGGTGAGCCTGGCGGTTTTGCTCAGTGCAATCGGCATGGGGCTGGGC
>DVEE01000412.1 GCA_015295885.1 Leptolyngbyaceae cyanobacterium M65_K2018_010 | reverse complement strand
CGTAGCATTGCCCAGGTCAGTGGGCGAACCCGCTCGAGTGATCTTGACTCCCCGGGATTGCCGCCATGCCTATGCCTACTGGGAAATCCCCGCCGCCCAAGTAGATCAGTTACGCGCTGGCCAGCGCTCCCTGAAGCTGCGCCTCTACGATGTGACCGAGTTGCCAGGTTCTCGCAGCAATGGTCACAACAGTTTGCAAGAGTTCGACGCCGCCCTGGATTTCCAAGGCGACCTGCATATACCGATTGCCGTAGATGACCGCGACTACCTGGTGGAGTTGGGCTACATGGACAGCACCGGCCACTGGCAGATTCTGGCTTAGGCCGATGCGGTGAGGGTGCCGGCTTGCCTGGAGGGGGTTTCGACGGCCTCTAGTGCGGCGGCTGCGACGACGGGCCGCAGTGCCTGGCCAGCGGGGGTTGAGACGGTGGGCCGAGCCACGACGGATGTGGTCGAGGGAGCCGGTAATTTAGCCGGGGCCGCTGTAGCTGGTGGGGCCGCGGCGGTGGCTGGCTTAGGGGCCGCGGCAAAGTCAGTGTTTGAGCGGGCTACGGACACTATATCGGGATTAACTTCAGGGGTGGGCACCCGTTCTGACCTGGGTGCAGAAAGCAAAATCATTCTGGTGCCCCGCAGCCCCAAGGAAGCTTATGCCTATTGGGAAGTAGCCGACGTGCATAAAAACGCCCTGAAAGACCAAGGCGGTCGAGCCCTGGCCCTGCGTATTCACGATGCTACCAATTTGGAACTGGATTACCAGGCTCCCCACGGCACCCAGGAATATATTCTGCAAGAGACCGATCAGGATCGGCATGTACCGATTCCCGTGCCCGATCGCGACTATGTGGCCGAGTTGGGCTACTTAACGGACTCTGGCCAGTGGCTGCAATTGGTTCGCTCTCTCCATGTGCGGGTGCCCGCCACCTAGGTGAGGTCGTCCCGGAAGCCTTGCCTTGAGCCAGGGACCTAGGTTTTCTAAGGCCAAGGCTGGAGGCTCCCCTAGGGGCTACGGAGGGTTTCTGTTTTGACTGTTTAACGATCGACTGAAATTTGAAGGAAGGATGGTAATTCTATGTCTCTTTTTTTTGATGTGTTAAGTTCCATCAACAACCCCAACCAACAGGGCAGCGTTGACCAACTGAGCTCTGTGTTTGGATCTCTACAGCAGTTGGCTGGTAGCCAGGGAGTCAATGCCGATCAAATGTCTTCGATGCTCAACGCCCTGGGGGGCGCCCTGCAACCGGCCCTTAAGCAGCAGGCCGGTACCTTGGGAGCTGGGCAGTTGGAAAATCTAGTGACCCAATTAGCTGGCCCTGGGGGGTTGGCCTCTCTGCAATCTGCCATTCCTCCCCAAATGCAGCAGCAGTTGATTCAAGCGGTAGCCCAAAAAAGCGGCCTGAACGCGGGCCTGATCCAGACCATGCTGCCTAAATTACTGCCGGTGGTCATGGGGTTGCTGGGCATGGGAGCCGCCAAACCTGGTAGGGGAGGGGGCAATGCCCTGCTGAATGCCTTTCTGAACACCAATGGTGCCGGTGGTACGGATCTGGGCACGGTGATGAAGTTTGCCGGTCGTTTCCTCAACCCCCCCCAATAGCTCCACGGCTAAGCCCGTGGGAGACAGCCTCCCGCCTAAAGGTGGAGAAACCGGTCTAGGGCCTCGACCATGGCGGGGGGCCAGCGACGTACCTGCCGCACCCAATTCAGATCCCGATAGCGGCCATCTAGGCCCATGACAGCGACCCAGTTACTCTCTGCCTCTCCCGGTTGCCCCTCGGCCCATAGGACGACGGTTAGGGCTGCTCGTGCATCGGCAAAATTGGGGTAACGGCGGGTCAGCTTACGGAATTCGTCTAGGGCCGCTTCGGTATGGCCTAGTTGATAGTTAGCTAAAGCGGCATTCACCCGGGCAAAGGCAAACTTCGGGTCCAGGGCCACAGCCTTTTGGTAGTCAGCCAGGGCTCCCTGCCAATCGGCTAGGCCGGCCTTGGCATTACCCCGATTGTTGTAGGCGGCGGCATCCTCGGGATTGATGGCCAGAACCTGGGTGTAATCGGCGACCGCAGCCTGCCAGCGGCCCAATCCCTCGAGGGCTACACCCCGGTTGAGGTAAGCATCGGCCTGATCGGGAGCCAGGCGAACCGCCTGGTTGTAGTCCTCTAGGGCCGCCTCTAGGAGATTCTGGCCGAGTCGCACATTCCCCCGATTACTCCACAGGGCAGCATCTTCAGGCCCATACTCAATCAGCTGACTCCAGTAGGCTTCGGCCTGGGCAAATTGCCCCCGGTTAGTGGCGATCAGGGCCTTTTGTCGGAGCTCTGCGATCGCCTCTATAACCTTGGCTGAGGGCGGGTTAGGGGCGGCGTCTGCCTCCGCCCAGGCCGGAGTAGCCAGCCCAAGCCAGCACAACCCACACAATAGCAACCCCAACCAACCGGTAAGTCTTCTTGACATAGCCACTGACACGGTTTCTCCCCCCTGGCCCGCCCCAGGGCACTCCCCGGTTTAGCCTTGGCCGATACTACTGTTTTGATTATGGAGCCCGTTGTCCACTCCGCGCCGTTGCCCAGGGATAATCCCATGTCCGCAGTTTGGTAATGATCCTTACGGCGGATGACGAACCTCCGCCCCTAGGATTAAGCTGGTGAGTAAAGCGACAGACGGGTTTGCCCTGTCTGGGTTGACACCTGAGGAGCCGTTATGGTCTATCCTAGTGCTTCCCCAGAAGCCGCCTCCATTCTCCAACTGCTGATTGACTATAGCTTTGACACCGAAAGCGGCCCAGCCGAGGCGGTGGTCAACGGCTGGCTGCACCAGTTTGACCCCAGTTGGATCAGTCAGGCTATTACCGAAGCCCTATACCAGGGGCGTTACAAACTGATTTCAGTGGAGCATATTTTGCAGCTTTGGCAGCGCCGTGGCCAACCCCTGCGCCACTTTAATCGAGAATTTGAGTCCATCATTCTAGGGCAAACCCTCCTCAGCCTCCCCAGCCTGCCTTCGC
>DVEE01000150.1 GCA_015295885.1 Leptolyngbyaceae cyanobacterium M65_K2018_010 | reverse complement strand
AGAAAGTTGATTGGCGGCCTCCACCGTCAGTTGGTCTAGCTGAACCGGCAAGTTCTCAAAAAATGGCTGCGCTTCTATCAGGAGTAGCTGGGTTTTGGCCAGTTCAATCCAGCGGGGTAAGCGCTCAGCAAAGTCGTTCAACTGCTGCCACACTAATGGCCCCAGGAAAAACACCAAAACCGTCGTCACCAGAACCGCCAACAAAAGGACCAGGCCGATCGCCCAGCCCCGCGATAGGCCCTGCTGTTCCAACCGGTCGATGGGATAGTCCAACAAAAAGGCGACAAAACTGGCGGTAATCACAATGCTGGTGACGGGCTGGAGCAGTGTCCCCACCCGGTAAAGCAGCCAAACATTCAGGCAAATCAGAGGGAAGGCTAGCCCCGCGATCGCCCATCTGGGCAGTTTAGGCAACGCAAGCATAGATCTGGGATTACCGTGCCAAGGCTGAACTATCTAAGCCGCCCAGGGGTTTGAAAAAGGTGTGCAGGCGGGCCGCAATTTTAGCCACCCCACCCTCCACATTGGACTCAATATTGAGCGGCAGCACCGGATCATGCAGGGAAAGCCGCAGCAGGAACCAACCCTGCTCCTCGGGCCCAGCACAGGCCACCCGCACCCCCTCGTAGGTGTTGGGCACCACCGTCCAACCCGGTTGGGTGGCGACAAACCCCGGCAGTTGGTCAATCACCGTGGTGCCCAGGGTCTTAAAATCGGCTCCCTGGATTGTGATGCGAAATTCTTCGCTTTCCTGGGGCTCTGGCAAGGGGGCAATCAGGTCGGTCAGACGTCTACCCGCCAGGCGAGCCTTGGCCAGCTCCACCAAGAGTTTGCTCACCAGGTAAGCCCCATCGTCTAAAAAGTAGTTTTCTCTCATCGCCCCGTGGCCCGAGGTTTCGATGGCTAACCAGCAGGGCTGACCGGCGGCGTTCAGGCGGAGCGCTTCGTTAATCACATTCTTATACCCCCGCTTAAAGCGATGGTGAAGGCCCCCCAACGTGCCTTCGATAAATTGGGTCAGGCCATCGGAGGTGACCGAGTCAGTGACGATGGTGGTGCCGGGGTGCTCTTGCAGCACAATCGCCGCCAGCAGGGCGATCAAACGGTTGCGATTGAGGTCTCGGCCCTGGTGATCGACGGCGGCCCCGCGATCGACATCGGTATCGAAGATGATGCCAAAATCGGCCCCCTGGGCCACCACCGCCTGACGCAGAGCAGCCATGGCCGCCTCATTTTCGGGGTTAGGGATGTGGTTAGGAAAGGTGCCATCGGGATCTAGAAACTGGCTGCCCCGGGTATCGGCCCCCAGGGGCTCTAGCACCTGGCTAGCGTAAAATCCCCCCGCTCCGTTGCCAGCATCTACCACAATTTTGAGCCCGGCTAAGGGACGGTCAAACTGCTCCGGGTGATTGACCGCCTGGCGAATCCGCTGCACCAGTTCCTCTGAGTAGGCGGCGATGAGGTGACGCGATTCTATCGAACCGGGGGTGGTCGCCTCTGTAAAGTTGCCTTGCTCCGCCAGGTGCAAAAGCTGGGTGATATCCTCCTTGCTCAAGCCACCCTGGCGGGTAAAAAACTTGAGGCCATTGCGATTGAAGGGTAAATGACTGGCCGTCAGCATGATTGCCCCATCGCAATTGAACTCGGGCAACACCGTACTCATGAACATGGCCGGGGTCGAGGCCATGCCCACATCCAGCACCTGGCTGCCCAGGGCGGCTAGACCCTCCATCACCGCCTGCATCAGCCGCGGACCCGATAGCCGACTGTCGCGCCCTACGGCAATGACCAAGGCGGTAGTCGGTTTTTTCAGGGCGGCGGCCAGCCAAGTGCCAAAGGCCTGGCCCAGGATGTTGGTCACCTCAGGGGTGAGATTAACCGCCTCACCGGGAACACCCTCCAGGGCCACGCCGCGGATATCGGAGCCGTTTTGCAGGGCCATCCAGTTAACGGGCAGGGTAGATAAAGTCATGGGGCAATCGCTCCATTGCTGTCTCTTTCACCATAGGAGCAAGGCCAGGCTTCGGGACGTTTCGTTAACGTTTCTGTACCTGGTTGCCGAGGATACCCTGGCCCCCCATCCCAAAGGCCAGGACCACCCCTCACCGGCCCACCCCTGAGGTGCCGTCGCCCCTTCATGCCAGGGCCAGCCGGGGGCTACTTCGCCTTCGCCTCCAGTTGCTCTAGGCGACTTTTGAGGTCTTGATGAGTTGTCTTCAGCTCCTCCAAGTCCTGGCGCAGCTTTTCCAGGGCCTGGTCTTTGCCAATGGCCTTCTGCACCTGTTGCACCGCTTCCTGGGCCCGGCGACGCACCCGCCCGTCAGGGGTATGGTCAGCCAGGTGCTCCAAAATAGTAATGGCCCGGTCGGTTTCCATGGCTCCCAGGGCTGTCACCGCCGCCACCTGGGTGAGGAAAAAGGTTTCACTGGCAATCCGTTCCAGGCGATCTAAAATCCGCTCCACATTGGGTTTGCTCTGACCCGTAGACATCGGCCCCAGGGTACGAATGGCCGCCAGCCGGAGGGCCTGGGGAGTGCCTAGTTCGGTATACTGGAGCACCAGGTCCAGGGCTTCCTCGGAGGATTTGAACTGGCCTAGGGCGGCGATCGCCCCAGAGCGGACGATTTCGTTCCAGCCCTGGCGCTCCTTCAGAATGGTCTCCAGTAGTTTCAGGGTTTTCTTTCTATCCTTAACCTTCCCCTCCGCGTCGGCTGCCCCGACCTTCCCCAAGGAGCGAATGGCATCCGATTCCACGTAGTAGCTAGGATCCCCCTTTTCTGCCAGGGTCTTGAGGGCCTTATAGCTATCGGCGGTTTTCACCTCTCCGAGGGCATCAACGACGGCGTTGCGCACCCGGGCTTCCGAGTCTTGCAGCCCCTGTAGGAGGGCGGCCACCGCCTGATCGAGTTTCACCGCCGCCAGTTGCTTGGCCACTTCGGCCCGCACCCCCCAGAAGGCATCTTCGGTTAGGGCCGTGGCCAGAGCCTTGACCGCTTCCAGGTTGCCCTTTTTGCCCAGGGCAATGGCGGCTTCGATGCGGGCCAGGGGATCGGGATCGTACTTGAGCTGCGCCTTGAGTTCCGGCAGAGGATACTCCAAACTGACGGTTTTCAGGTAATGGTTGCCGATGTCAAAGCTAATAAAGTCGGGTTTTTTCTCTAGAGGGAAGAATAGGGCCTGCTCCCGTTCATGGATGCGCACCGTAACCGGTTTGACCTCAACCTTAGGGGTTTTGCCCCGCCCCACATAGCCAAAGCCGATGGCAAGGCGCAGGTCAAACAGGCCGCTGGTGCTGCTGGTATCACCGTCCTTGGCCTGGGTTTGGGTGACCGTCAGCTTGGCCAACTGGCTATCCCCATCCCAACTGTAGGCCACCTTATAGTCGGGATGGCCGCCCCGCCACACGTACTGGTCAAACAGGGGGCGCAGGTTACGGCCCGTGGCTTTATCGATGGCCCGCAGCAGGTCAATGGTTTCGACGGTACGGTGGGCATTGTCCTGCACAAAGGTTTGAATGGCCTTCCAAAACAGGGCCTCGCCCAGCTCCGCCCGAATCATGTGGTAGACGCAGGCCCCCTTTTCGTAGATGTGGCGATCGTAGAGTTCAATCGCCTCCCGGTAGACGTGGGTGACCATGGGGCGACGGTAGCGGCTTTTGTCCTCAGAAAAGTAGCTCCGCGCCGCCTCCAGACGGTAGTAGGCGGCTTCATCGGCTCCGTATTCCTGCTCCATCCACATCACCTCAGAGTAGGTGGCCATCCCTTCCTTCACCCAGGCATGGCTCCAGTGGTTGATCACCAGCAAATCGCCAAACCACTGGTGGGCCAGCTCATGCACCACCAGGGATTCGGAATCGCGATTGTCCAGCGCCGCACGCTCGTCCAGCAGGCAGCGATCGGTGAGAATCGTCATCGAGGTATTTTCCATGCCGCCAAAGATAAAGTCGGCAGCACAGACCTGAGCGTACTTGGGAAAGGCGTACTTGTAGCCGTACTTTTCACTGAGGAACCCAACCATCCTGGGGGTTTTCCCCATGGTGAGCTGACCCTGGCTCTGGCGGCCTTTTTCGACGTAGTAGGTCACGGGAATATCCTGCCAGTGATCCTGAATTACCTCAAACTCACCCACCGCTAGGGCCATGAGGTAGGTGGGGTGAACCTGCTTTTGATGCCAGTGGTAGATTTTGTCATCGCCCACTTCGGTGGTTTCGACGAGCTCACCGTTGGAGACCACCTGGTATGCCCCCGGCACCCGCACCCGAATTTCCGACGTGGAGAGCATACCTGGATAGTCGAAGCAGGGGAACCAGTAGCGGGAGTCTTCGTCTTCGCCCTGGGTCCAAACCTGGACCGGTTTCTCTGGATAGTGCGGGTCGGGAGCAATGAAATAAAGCCCCCGTTCCGGCTGCACCAGGCGGTAGGCAATGACCAGGGTAAAGGCTTCCCCCGCTACGGTGGGTTGCTTCAGGTGTACCTGCAGTTGCTCGCCGTCGTAGTCAAAGTCCAGTTTGGCGTTCCCCACCTTGACCGCCTCAATCTGCTGGCTAACCGCATCCAGGGTCAGGCTCTCAAGGCCATCGCGCACCGGATTGATGCGAATTTTGCAGGTTCCAGCACAGGTTTTCTGACCGAGATCGAGGGTGAGATCCAGGGCAATGTGCTCAACTTGACCGGGGCGATCGGGGTTATAGTGGGGCTTAGCTCCAGGCATTTCAAAGGACCGAGGGCCCTTGTCATCATCTGGCGTTCTTCTACGATACAGGGTTGGCATGGGGGTAGTGCACCTTGAGGCAGAGTCGGGGGGAAAGAACTGAGGCCCTAGGCCAGCAGCGGGAAAAAATGACCCACTGGCCCCTGGCCCCGACCAAGGTTGAGGGCATGCTGGAGGGCCTGGGTCACGTAGGCTTTGGCCGTTTGAACGGCGGCCAGAGGAGCTTGACCCAGGGCTAGGTTGGCGGCTATGGCCGCCGACAGGGTACAACCCGTGCCGTGGGTATGGGGAGTGTCTATGGTTTCTGCAGTAAGTACCGCCACTTCATGGCCATCAAACCAGAGATCGGTACCCTTGAGGTCAGCGGCCATGGCACCGCCTTTAACCAAAACGGCTTTGGGCCCCAGTTGATGAATTTTACGGGCCGCCGCTTCCATGTCGGCCAGGGTTTCCAGGGTTAGGCCAGTGAGCAGTTGAGCTTCGTAGCGATTGGGCGTGAGGATATCCGCCTGGGGAAGCAGGGCTTCGGTCAAGGTGGCGATCGCGGCGTCATCAATCAGCTGGGCACCAGCACGGGATACCATAACCGGATCGACCACGAGGGGGATGCCCTGGGGTAGCTGGCCCCAGAATTCGGCCACGGCCCCAATGATCGGCTGGTTCAGCAACATGCCAGTTTTCACCGCTGCCACGGTGAGATCGCCAAACACCGCCTCTAGTTGGGCCACTACAGCCTCGGGGGGTAGGGCATCGACCCGGCTGACCCCCACCGTATTTTGGGCCGTAACACAGGTCAACGCCGTGGCCCCATGTACTCGCTGAAAGGCAAAGGTCTTCAGATCCGCTTGAATGCCCGCCCCGCCGCCGCTGTCAGAGCCGGCGATGGTGAGGGCCACAGGCCAAGGGGAGACCAAGGTCATAGCTAGCGGTTGTCAGGACGGCGGCGTTGCAAGAACTCAGGAATGTCCAAACCCATCCCTAACCCACTGGCACCACTACTGCTGGGGGCCGTGGCCGAGGAGGGGGTGCTGAGGGAGCGCTTAAAGGGAGTCACCCGAGTCGCCTCGACCTCAGTCTGGGTGCCAGAACGACTATTAAAGCCCGTGGCAATGACCGTAATTCTGACTTCCCCTTGCAGTCGTTCGTCGATCACCGCTCCAAAAATGATGTTGGCGTTGGGGTCTACCCCTTCGTAGATGATCTCCGCCGCCGCATTGACCTCGTGGAGAGTCAGATCACTTCCACCGGTAACGTTAAAGACTGCCCCGGAGGCACCGTCAATGGAGGCTTCCAGCAGCGGAGAGGAAATAGCTGCGATCGCCGCTTCCCGGGCCCGCGACTTACCTGACCCGACCCCAATCCCCATCAGGGCCGTACCGGCATCGGCCATCACGGCCCGCACGTCGGCGAAGTCTACGTTCACCAAACCTGGAATGGTAATGATATCGGAAATGCCCTGCACCCCCTGCCGCAGAATATCGTCGGCGGCGCGGAAGGCCTCCTGCACCGGGGTTTGTTCAGAGATGACCGCTAACAACTTGTCGTTGGGAATCACAATCAGGGTATCTACTCGTCCCTGCAGGGCCGCAATGCCTTCATCGGCCTGGTTCATCCGCCGCCGCCCCTCAAAGGTAAAGGGGCGGGTCACCACCCCTACCGTTAGCGCTCCGGCTTCCTTGGCCACCTCCGCCACAATGGGAGCCGCTCCGGTACCTGTCCCCCCTCCCATGCCAGCGGTGATAAAGACCAGATCCGCCTCCTCCAGGGCGGCGGCGATCTCTTCTCTGGATTCTTCCGCCGCTTTTTGCCCAATCGCAGGGTTACCCCCGGCTCCCAGGCCGCGGGTCAACTTCTGACCAATGTGTAGCGTATTGGAAATCGCTGAGTTATCCAGGGCTTGGGCATCGGTATTGACGGACCAAAACTCAATCCCCGCCAGACCGCTATGGATCATGCGATTGACGGCATTGCAGCCGCCACCGCCAACGCCAATAACTTTGATGCGGGCAACGCTACTAGGCACTGGGCTATTGTGGTTCAGCGTATCTCCGGGCATAACTTTAGCATCGTGGGGGTGATTGGGATTGAGTCCATTGAGGCTAAACGGATCACCCACAGCCGCCTCAGACCGAGCATGCGCTGAGAGGTGCAGGTTAGAGGAATCAGCGGAGCTGTGGTCAGCAGTAATACCGTTTTCAGAGGAGTCGCCAGAACACATAGAGGGCCAAATCATAGACAGGTTGAAGACAGGTACTGAACGATACCATTGATCGCTTGATTTACAAAACCCCGCCGATTCTAGACAACTATAGATTACTTCTGCGGAAAACACCAAACCTAGCAAAGAACTGATAGGTCAACCCCAATAAAACCCTTCGGAAAAATAATTGGTCTGTCTTCCGCAGCCGTGGGCGCGAGTTGGGGTTCAGTATATTACCTGTTTTAGATTTGGCGACTAGGGGTATGACAACCCATTTCTCGGGGAATTTACGGAAGGTGAGAAAAGTAATTTCACGGAGGCTAGAATTCAGGCTGGGGTTTAGCCAGCCCTGGGGACAGAGGGCGGTGGCTTGCGCCTAGGGTGACGGCGCGGTCGCATCCTCTGGAGCCGCCGGGTCACTGTCGGCCCCCACAATGGCCACCGAGGGACTGGCGGGGTTGCTGAGGTCAATGTGGGCCACCTGGGAGCCACCCAACTGTTCGGGCAGGTTACGCATGCGGTCTAGGGTGGCTAACTGCTGCTCCAGGTCGGGGGTGTAGGCGCCCAGGTAGACCACCCCCAGGTCGGTGTGCAAAACCAAGTTGCTGGGGTCGTGCCAGTCGATCTCTCGAATTTCGACCGGGCTAGTGCGAATAGTTTCGTAGACCTGGGGCCAATAGCGCTGGTACTGGGGTTGCAGCCCCCGCAGGCGGAGAGTAGGCAGTTGGGCAGAGGCTTCTGAGAGGCCAAAACTGGATTTGGGCATCCAGGCCCCCTGGGCATCAATCAGCCCCGTCGGCAAAAACTGGGTCTCCCCAGGGCGATCGCTATCCCCAGGCGACAGAACCACCGCGACGGGCACCCGCTCCTGCACCTTGACCTTCAGGCGGGGCGGTAAAAACTGGCGGGTAACCTCGGCGGAGACCAGGGGGGCTCGCTGACGCAACTGGTTGGCAATGACTTCCGGTTCAACCTGAAACAAGGATTGGGGGTAATCCAGGGGAATTAACTCCTGCACAGTGGTCGTACTCAGCCAGTGGTTGCCCGTGACCTGGATCTGTCGAGGGCTCTGGAGCAGCCAGATGGGCCGGGTGAAGCCCCAAAAAACGATGGCGGTTAATCCCGATAGCGCTAAGAAGCGCCAGAGAGACTGGCCAATGTGCCGCCGCCGCTGCCGTCTCAACACCTGCCGACGAGATTGCAACTGATCGCGAGAAACCGAAGAAACGTCTGTCATAGCAAAAGGTAGGAACCCACCTTGGAGCAACGGGGGGTAGGATGTGCGGATGGGGCTGAGCCCTGGCATGAGCCCTGAACAACCCAGGCAACGGAGACCAGGCCTTAGCCAGGCCTTAGATTGATGCCGATTTTAGCGCCTGCCAAGCATCCTGCAACGCCTTTTCCCACTGTTGGGCCATGGGGAACTCAATAAAGGGGATCCGGTAGAGTTGCCCCGCCGTTGAGGTCAGCACAATCTCGATAGTCTGCCCGCGCTTGACAAAGCTTTTCGGCTCAACCGAGTAGCCATTGACCTGCAGATCAATCCGATCGATCTGATCGAGGGAGAGACTGACTAATTCAATGGGGCCTTGGCGGCTCGGCTTACCCCAGGTCAGGGTGGTGCCCTTTTGGCCGAGGACGGCCCGAATATCGTATTTGCTGCGGTCGAAGTCGGTAGCCCAGGTTTCGTAGGTTTGGACCTTTTGATACTCATTCCAGCCCGCCCAGGCTAACCATATAAATGTGCCCAGCAGCGGCAACCAGGTTAATGCGCGTTCCATAGCGTTAAAGTTCCTCTCTCCCAGATTGTAAATTCTTGCAACAGCCCTCAGCCGAAATCAACAGGCTCATGGAAAAGTAACCCTAGCGGGCATTTTCCCTGATGGAATGGCGTTCGGGGCTAATCATACCCCTACGCCTGGGCCCCCAGCCCCAGGGTGATCGCCTCAGTCTTTCTAAAGGTATTTTTTGGAGGTTGTACCTTGGCATTCTTACCCATTTTGGCGGCTGTTCCCACTACCCTAGAGTGGAGCCCAAAGGTGGCCGTGGTGATGATCCTGTGCAATATTGTGGCCATTGCGATCGGTAAGTTCACTATCAAATATCCCAATGCGGGCCCCGCTATGCCTTCGCCCAATCTATTTGGGGGTTTTGGACTGCCCGCCGTGATCGGTACCGCTAGCTTGGGTCATCTCCTAGGCGCCGGTGTCATTTTAGGCCTGGCAAACCTGGGCGCCCTGTAAAGCCGCTTCCAGCCCCAGGCGAACGGCGGGATCACCCTTCGGGCCGCCCTTCCGCCTGGGGTCACTGGGTTGAACCGCCTTCGATGTCATCGGTTCGACTAGCATCGGTGCTAGCTTGGGCGGTAACCCTAGATAGGAGCACCGGCTGGCGGACTAACCTGCACCACCTAGTTTCAGGGCCACCCCGGGGGCAGGACGGGGTGGTTTCTCCCATGGATCCGGCGATGAGCATAGAGCCTGGGTCATCATCCAGTCATCATCCAGTCATGATCCAGGAGAATGGCAAGCCAGGGAGTCATCCTAGACTTGTGGGTGGATCGCTGATGGATCGGTCAACCTGGTTCTCAGCTAGCTGGCCAGTGCCATTGCTTTATACAAATTCAGGCATGATGCAACTGGGAATTGGCAGTGCGATCGCCTACGGGGTCTTGGCGATTCTGGGCGGGATCCTGGGCTATGCCCAGGCCCGTAGCCAGGCCTCTCTGATCAGTGGACTGGTGAGCGGGGCCCTATTACTCCTTGGGGCCTGGCTCTGGCAACAGGGACTCCCGGCGGGGGCGGGGTTAGCTCTGGGGGTCAGCCTAGCGCTGGTGATTGTGTTTTTGCGGCGCTGGCAACAGACACGCCAGGCCAGGCCGGCCTTGCCCATGGCTGGCTTGGGGGTATTGGCATCGGTGGCCATGGTGATGGCGTTGATGGCGGGAAGAAATTAGTGGCATCCACCCGGTTAAACGACCGCCCGGAGAAGAGTTCCTGCGGCTGCCTGGGCTGGCTTACTCTGACTCCTCGGGATCGTAGGTGGAAGCCACGTAGAGTTCCTTGAGTTGGCTGGCTTCTACCCTGGAGGGAGCCTGGGTGAGCAGACAGCGGGCCTGCTGGGTTTTGGGGAAAGCGATCGCATCGCGGATGGACTCTTCCCCAGCCATGAGCATCACCAGGCGATCGAGCCCGTAGGCAATACCGCCGTGGGGCGGAGTGCCATACTCAAAGGCTTCTAGCAAAAAGCCAAACTTATCCTGGGCGGCCTCGGCAGACAGCCCAATGGTTTCAAATACCTGTTGCTGCACCTCGGGCTGGTAAATGCGCAGGCTACCGCCGCCAATTTCGTAGCCGTTCAGTACCAGATCGTAGGCCACAGCCCGGGCCGTTTTCAGGTCGTCGATGTCATCCGGGTGGGGGGCCGTAAAGGGGTGGTGCAGGGCCTCCAGACGCTGCTCATCGGCATTCCACTCAAACATGGGGAAGTCCGTCACCCAGAGCAGGTTTAGGCTGTCCGGGGGAATCAGGTGCATTTCCCGGGCGATCGCCTGTCGGACTCGATCCAAGGTGGCATTGACGATCGCCGTTGGTCCGGCCCCAAACAGCAGCAGGTGGCCCTCCTGAGCACCCGTGCGGTGTAGCAATTCCTGGAGCCTTTCGGGAGCCAGATTATCCTTAATCGCCCCAATCGTATCCACCGCCCCATCGGCCCTGACTCGAATGTAGGCCAATCCCTTGGCACCGGCCTCAGCGGCAATCTTAAACAGATCGCCACCGGGCTTGATCCGCACGTTAGAAATTTGATCGTTGCCAGCGGGAATCGGCAGTACTTTGACAATGCCACCCTCGGCCACGGCGGCAGAGAAGACCTTGAAACCTGAATCTTGGACTAAATCGGAGACCTCCACCAATTCCAGGCCGTAGCGGGTATCGGGTTTGTCACTGCCGTAGCGATCCATCGCTTCGGCGTAGGTAAGGCGGGGAAAAGGCCGGGGAATAGTAACCCCCTGGACCGTTTTGAAAATGTGAGCCACCAGGGCTTCGTTCAGGGCCAACACTTCATCCTGGGTCATGAAGCTCATTTCCATATCCAGCTGGGTGAACTCAGGCTGGCGATCGGCTCGCAGATCCTCATCCCGAAAGCAGCGGGCGATTTGGTAGTAGCGGTCTACCCCGGCCACCATCAGCAGCTGCTTAAACAGTTGGGGAGACTGGGGCAGAGCGTACCACTCGCCGGGGTTAACCCGAGAAGGCACCAGATAATCCCGGGCTCCTTCTGGCGTAGAACGGGTCAGGATAGGGGTTTCGACTTCAATAAAACCTTCCTGATCTTCCAGGAAACGCCGGATGGCCTGGATCACCCGGTGGCGAATTTGCAGATTGTTCGCCATCCGCTCTCGCCGTAGATCCAGGTAGCGGTAGCGCAGCCGCAGGTCTTCCCGCACGGTTTCTGAGTCGGCGGTGGAAACCTGAAAGGGCAAAGGCTTGCGCACCCCATTCAACAGCTCGATGGAGTCGGCATAGATTTCAATTTCGCCGGTTGGCAACTTGGGGTTGAGGGACTCCGTCGGACGTTGACTCACC
>DVEE01000005.1 GCA_015295885.1 Leptolyngbyaceae cyanobacterium M65_K2018_010 | reverse complement strand
GTTGCAAGACAGCGAAGCGGTTAGGAAGGTGGTGGCGATGGCGATCGCTAGGGTGCCGTTTTGAAGGCCCACCTCCACCGTCACGGCCCTAGTACTGGGTCGGTCTATCCGGGCAAATCGGGCCATCAGGTACCCCAGAGTCATGGCCGCGACATTTAAAGTCAGCGTGACCAGGCCCACCTGGGCAAAGAAGGTGATGAGGCTGTCTCGCTGCTGCACCAGTAACCCGGCGATGATTAACCCCAGCAAGGCCAGGGCCAGCCACCTCACTCCCCCTTCCGCCCAGGCGGCCAACTGAGGTCGGTAGTGGTTTACCCCCATGCCCAGGGCTACCGGAATGAGGGTAATCGCGGCAATTTGGACCACAGTGGCTAGAAAAGCCAGTCGCAGGGGGGTCGCCTCACCCAGGAACACCCTCGAGGCCAGATTCACCACCAGGGGAATGGTGAAGACGGTAATCAAGCTACTCACAGCGGTCAGGGTAATCGAGAGGGCCACATTGCCCCGGGCCAGATAGGTCAACAGGTTAGAGGTCGGACCGCCGGGGCAGGCCGCTAAAATCATCAGGCCCACGGCCAATTCTGGGCTGAGGGGGAACATTAAGGCGAGGAAAAACCCCAGCAGAGGCAGCATGACCAACTGAGCCAGCAACCCGATTAACACCGCCTTTGGGTAGATCACCACCCGAGTAAAGTCCTCTAGCTTCAGTCCCAGGCCCATTCCCAACATGACGGCAAAAAGGGCCAGGGGCAACAACACGGTGGTCAAAAAGCTGGATTCCATGGTTTCATCCGTTGGAGACTATGGGTTGTGGGTTATTTAACCAGATCGGATTACCTAAGGAAATCTGAAGGCTCTACAGATGATGGCTGCAATCAAACTGGCGGTGAATGGCACGTTGATGCGGGGGCTGGCCCTCAATCCAAACCTCGTCGAGGCTGGGGGCGAATTCTTGTACGAAGCGGTCACAACTCCGAATTACCGGCTCTGGTCCATTCACGATGTCCATCCGGCAATGGTACGGGTGAGTTCGGGGGGAGTGGCAATCGCCCTGGAGGTTTGGCAGGTTCCCCCCGCCGGTCTTGTGCAGGTGCTTTTGCAGGAGCCGCCAGGGTTGTGTATTGGCAAGATCACCCTGAATATCGGTGAGACGGTCCTAGGAGTGCTCGGGGAGCCGTTCCTGTGCGAGGGGCAGCGAGATATCTCCGCATTTGGCGGTTGGCGATCCTACATGGATCACCGATCCAGCAGCGCCGCCAGGGCAGGCCTAGTTTAATGACCAGCTATTCTGAGTCTGCCAGGGTAAGGGGGACTCCTCTAGTCTCTGGCAGAATCCCAAACCAGCCCCATGGGGGGCAAAGGTCCGCTAGCTCTCCAGGGAGAACCCCAATCGCGGCGGGGCGCGATCGCGGTATTATCCTCTGCGCCGAAATAAAAATTTACTCATAAAACTACTAATGGTGCGAGTGGATACTCTTATCGGGTC
Source organism: Leptolyngbyaceae cyanobacterium M65_K2018_010 (assembly GCA_015295885.1). GTDB lineage: Bacteria > Cyanobacteriota > Cyanobacteriia > Phormidesmidales > Phormidesmidaceae > Nodosilinea. Next base: position 1,530 of record DVEE01000005.1, on the reverse strand, counting down.
GGGAGGTTGCTAGGATGAAGGAGCAGTAGCAGGCATCACAATTGCAAGCACTTTTTGAATTCCTAAGGTTTGGTTTTTACCCTTTGTTTTAGGTTTTATTGCAATAGCTCCGACAGCCAATAAAAAGAATCTTGAGGCACCTGTCACTGTGGTTCGCCTCCTATGGTAGGAACGTTTAGCTATGGAAATTCCTCAAGCGATCATTGACGATCTGATTCTGACCCTGCATCAAGCCCGCCACGGGTCGGTTTTGCTAGGCGGCACCAGCGGCAAAAAATCCCAGGATGTCACCCTTCACGCTAACAGCCTGCGCCACCGCAACCAAAAGCACGCGATTGAGACCGCCATCGGCGCGGTCCTTGAGTTTGCCAGCGACGATGTTAAGGCCCGCTTAGCCTCAAGCTATAACAAATCCGCTGATCTCCATCCCTAACCGGTTGAGTTCAGCCCTACCGGGACCGATGGGGTGAGCCAAGGCGGGCTTAGACCATCCTGAGGTATGCTGCGTCCAGAACCTGTCGCAGTTCCTGCTCTATGGTCCCTTCTTCCTGGCGCAAAGACCTAGCCTACTTCGGCCAGCATTACCTGATTTACTTTCTGCCGGTCACCTTTCTGGTGTATCTGATCCTAGAAAGCTACCAGATCGATTTTCGTAGCTTTTATCTGGCCGGCAAGTCGATTCTAGAGGGGCTGGATCCCTACCTGAACTATGTGGGTCTACGACCCGAGTTTTACGGCCCTGTTAACTCGGAAACCGCACCCTTTTCCGGGTTTCGCTATCCGCCCTTGGCCGCTCTGGTGTTGGCCCCCCTCGGAAAGCTACCCTATGCCACTGCCAAGGCTCTCTTCACCCTGGCCATGATTGCCCTGCTGGGGGTGCTGAGCTTTCACCTGGTGCGACGCAGCCGCTTCACCATCCCCGGGGAGGCGTTGTTATTTATGATGGTGAGCTTTCCGGTGCTCGCCTTGGTAGAGCGGGGCCAGGTGGATAGCCTGGTGCTGTACCTGACCGTTCTGGCCTACTGGCTCAGCCAATCCCGCCCTTGGCGGGGGCTAGCCGCTTTTCTGCTGGCCTTTGCAGGAGTCTTTAAAGTCTTTCCACTGGTGGTTTTGATTTTCTATGGGGTGCGGCGCCAGTGGCGGTTTATCGCCTATACCCTGGCCTGGACCGTGGGTCTTTGGGTGGGGCCCTACCTCTACCTGGGACGGTCAGTATACGAAAATTTTTACCGGCGCAGCCTTCCCGCCTACTTTGGGGAAATTGCCAGTGAATGGCCCATGGATCTGCACGGGCAGGGCATTGCCCTGGGCAAAATTGTGCAGTCTGTAGATGCGGATGACCTGCTCGTCACCCACGACTTTGTCAATGGCTTTATGAACCCGCTGCTGAGTAGTAGCCCAGTAGGGTCGTTGATTGTGGGAACCCTACTAGCGGGGCTGATCCTGTTAGTGATGCAGCGGCGTCCGTTGGATTTTCAGTTCTACGCCTTTCTCAATGTCATCAATTTTTTTAACCCCGTCTCCTGGATC
>DVEE01000580.1 GCA_015295885.1 Leptolyngbyaceae cyanobacterium M65_K2018_010 | reverse complement strand
ATAATGTCCACGGGTTCTGGGGAGTCCGCTTCAGGTTGAGAGGCCTCCGGTTTAGGGGCCGAGGTTTCCTCAGTGACCGGTTGAAGCACCCAGGTTTGGGGATTGAGGTCTGGCTGTTCTTGACTAAAGGCCCCAATCGCCCGAGCAATTTGGCTGGCCCTGCGTCGTTGATCACGGCTAATGCCGGCCTCAGTGTTGCCCAGGCCGGGAGCATTCCATTGCTGGGTATCGGGGTTGATGTAGGAGCGTGTGCGAGCTACGACAATGGCCTCAGTGCCCTCGTAGCCCATCCGTTTGGCCTCGGCCAAACGCTCAATATAACCAACCCGGCCAATGGCGGCTAAGGGAGATTGGTTAGCCAGATCGATGCCATTCAGAGTTTCTTCCAAGGTCAGGGTAAGTCCTTGTTTCAAGGCCCGTTGTTGCAGAATCCGGCTCTGGGATTGCAGCCGCTTTAACTGTTTCTGATCGGCTTCCGCAGCGGACTTGGCCCCATGTTGGTAGGAAAAGGTGCCCATATTCCAAACCTGGTTGCCAGGATCAACATGGCCATAGTAGGCGGGGGTTAGGTCTCCAGTAGGAGTGCGGGTGCCCTCCGCACTCCCCACGGCCCGGGCAACGAGGGAATTCACTTCACCCTCGAACAGGGCCCCCAATAACTCATCGGCCGAGGCTAACTTCGGCCTTTCGGGCTGGGCCAGCAGAGTTTCAGGGACGGGGGTAACGTCGAAGCTAAGGACAACTTCATCGACCTGGTTTTCCAGGGTCGACGAGGGTCGGTCGGGGGACGGCGGTGGGTCGGCAGGCGGTCGTAGGGCCACGGCCTGGGGAGCGGGAGTAAGGGGCGGGGCGGGGGGCAAAATGGCTGCTGGGGCCGAACCTTGGTTCAGCGAGACAGCCACACTACGACGATAAACGCCCTGGGGCAATTGCTGGGGCGAATGAAACCGCATGGGGGGATTAGTGGCCCCCGGAGGTATGGGCAGGGGTTGAATGGACTCAGCCTTGGGTGGTGCGGCCTCAGGCCCAGCCGCCGTTGAGACCGGGGGGGGATGAATCACCGGCAGGTCAAAATTCAGGGCCATATCCTCAGATCGAGCGGGGTGAGCCCCACAAAGCGCCCACAGGGTACTGATAGTCAACAGCAGAGGGGAAGGTTTCATAGCAGGGGATGAAAACAAACCAATTAGCGGCGAAATCGGGAAGGAGGTGGATTGAGGGATTTCTCCAGGACCTGGTCGGAGGGTTCGACAATGGCCCAGGTGCCATTGGGCTGTCGTCGCAGGGTGGCAAAGTGCAGGTACTGGCTGCGCCCCATGGGTTGGCCCGGTTGTCGCCAGCCCACCTGGGGGTGACGGACCCCGCAGTAACGAAAAAGATAGGCCGGTATATCTGGCGTCGAAAAATAAATACAGTTCACTCCCTGGGCGGCCAGTTCAACCTGACCAGGGAAAGGGGCCACCAGGGTAGGGTTTCCTAGGGCCAGGGAAATGTCCCCCAAACCAGCGGTGACTCGATGTCCTCCTACCCATTTCCCCGGTTCCAGGGTCCAGACCTGCTGAATCACGATTTGGCGAGGGATTGCCTGGAGAGTATCGGCGCAGCCAGTGAGCAGTAGCAGACATGCACCCAGACCCGCAAAACCTAGCTGGCGAAAGGCCATTTTTACAAACTGCCGAAGAAAGATCTCGAATAAAGGCCAAAACCTTTGCCAATAGCTAGGGCAGACATACAAGCAGCAGGCTGACCATCGCCAGGGCGGCCCAAGCTGGGCCCTATTGGAATCTAAAGCGATAGCCAGCGTACTCATCGTTCTCGTACAAAATGACTAGTTGGGTATTCGGGTCAAAGGCCAGGGGATAGGCTTCTCGTTCCGCCACTACTCCCGATCGCACTTGCAACCGAGGTAATCGACAGTAGGGTTCAGCCACAATTTTGCGAATAGCGGCTTTGGAGTCACGTTCGGGGACGGTGAGCAGGCTGGCATCACTACGCACGATAGCCTCGCAATCCTGGGGCGGACTCTTGCGGGACATCGAGACCCACCGCTGAACTCCGCCCACATCGAAAAGGGCCCCTACACAGGCTAGGGCTAAGCCCCCGATGAAAAGTGATTTGGCAGGGGAAGCAGGGGTGGGGCCAGGCAAGGGTGGTGCAGAAACCATAGGGCATCTCCTAGAACAGAGGATTGACAAAACTGAAGCACTGAGCCGGTTAGCCCCAAATCCGGCCACCGACAAATAGGCCTCCCAGCACCAGCAATAATCGACTGGCTACAGCAAGATTGGGTTGGGGCGCTAGCAGGGCTCGATAGAGGGCATAGGCTGTAGCAGCGGTAATCCCGACCACAACTAGGGTCCATAGGCTGGGAATGGCTTGCAACAGATAGTTGAGAGCCAAGCGTGCGATCACTCCCGCTGTTCCCCACAGGAGAGCATCCAGCCTGGATAGAGATGGAGAGGCAACCGGGGGTTTTTGAAGCTTGGTCTCGGGCTGGGCCGCCGGGCCGAGGCCCAACCAACGGTTAGACCAGTTCCAAAGGTAGATCAGCCAGCCCTGGGGCTCATGGGCCAGGGCTCTGAGCTCCTGGAACAAACCCCTCATGAATCGACCTCGGGAGCCAGAAGTCTTACTATATCTACGGCGCAGCTTAACGGCTAGCTCACGGGCCTCTTGTTCGGGTTGGACCAACGGCAGTGGTTTCTGACCCAGGATCAGATTGCCTTGGCCATCCCAGGCGGCTTGGGGAAGAGCCAGCTGATGGGCATAGACGGCGGGAATACCGGAGGCTGCTTCAGCATGCCAGGTCGGTTCAGTTCCTACCCATTCCAGATGAATTTGCCTGATTTCGGCGATCGCTTGCTCCTGCTCCCGAGCAAGATGGTTGATGCGATTAACCACGCTTTGCAATCGGCGTTGGTACTGGGCCGGGGGGATATAGCCCGTATTACCATCCCAGGTGTGAGCGATGCTGCCCTGCCCAGAACGTTGTTTGAGGGTCTCCACTGCGGTCGAG
>DVEE01000343.1 GCA_015295885.1 Leptolyngbyaceae cyanobacterium M65_K2018_010 | reverse complement strand
CACCACCATGCAGGCCGACCTCCTTCAAAACGTGGAAAAGCCACTGCGGGCCCTCGAACCACCAGTGACCGAACAGTTCGGCATCGTAGGGGGACACAATGATCGGCGGGCGCTGCATCAACCCGTGCAGATAGCTGATCTGCTGCTCCCGGTTGTACATAAAGTTGCCGGCGTGCTCTGCGGCCTTTTCCCTGGCCCAGTAGGGGTCGTACCACTCCTTGTCGGAGAGTCCTAACCCCTTACCCGTGATTTTGTGGTACTTGATGCCTACATTCTTGCGCTGGCCATTGGGCATGATATAAGGCTTGATGTATTCATACTCCGCATCCCAGCCCAGATCTCGGTAAAATTCCCGGTACTCTGGGGAGCCCGGATACCCCACCTGGGATGACCACACCTGCTGGGAAGATTCATGATCCCGGCCAAAGGCCGCGACCCCCGTTTCTGTAAAAATTGGCGCGTAGGAGCCAAACCGAGGGCGAGGGCGAGCATAGAGAATGCCGTGGCCATCAGTCAAGAAATAACGCAGTCCGGCATCGGCCAGCATGCGCTCTAGGCCCTCGTAGTAGGCGCATTCTGGCAACCAAATGCCAGAGGGGGGGCGGCCAAAGGTTTCTTGGTAGTGCTCCACGGCCACCTGAATTTGCGCCCAGACGGCCTCAGGGTACATTTTCATCAGGGGCAGGTAGCCGTGGGTGGCGCCGCAGGTAATAATTTCAAGATTATTTGTGTCTTGGTACTGCTTAAAGGCCGTCACCAAGTCGCCGCTATAGTTTTCCCAGACGTTGCGAACTTGGTTAAATTCCTCCGCGTAGGTTTCTGCCAGGTAGCGCAGGTGACCATTGTGCACGTTGCGCTCCACCTCTAACTCAGTCAGTTCTTCGAGTTTGGCCAAGTGGGCATCAAAGCGCTCCTGAAGCAGAGGATCCTTAAGCATGGACACCAGGGGAGGCGTCATACTCATGGTTAACTTGAAATCAATGCCATCCCGCTTTAGGCCCTCAAACATCGTCAGCAGTGGCACATAGGTTTCAATAATGGCCTCGTATAACCACTCTTCTTCAAGCACATAGTCGCTTTCGGGGTGACGAACGTAGGGCAAATGGGCGTGAAGAACTAGCGCGAGATATCCGATAGCCATAGGAATGCCGTGATGAGTGGACTGGGAAGGCCGGTTTGGAAGAGCCGGTAACTAACGTTGACAAGATTCTAAAGCAAAAGTTAAGCGGTTACGGTTGGCTAAATTGCATCCATTGATGACAATCTCACTGGTAACCATTAAGTGAGATAGGCCGTCAACCGTCTCTGGAGGTTAGACCGCCGCCCTGAAGCCACAATTTTTAATCAAGACCACTCCTAGGGCCCATGGTAGACAAGCGATGGATTCAACACCAAAGAACCCTTTTCCTGGGGCTACTCAGTGGCGGCCTAGTGGCCTGCCAAACCGAGGTTGCAGTACCCTTCAGCGGGGTCTCCCTATCCCCTGCCCTGCTACAAGGGCTGACCTACCCCCCGTTTTTAGCCGATCCCTTGACCGCTGAGCGCTATCGCCAGCAAGGGTTGGCCTATCGGCGGGCGGGCGATTGGGAACGGGCGATCGCAGCCTTCAAAATAGCTACTGCCCTGGATCCCCAAAATCCTAATGGGTACGTCATCTTGGGCTGGACCCAACACCTATCCGGCTATCGCCATGAAGCGGCCCAAACCCTCGGCACCGCCCTACGATACGATCCCAACCTGATCCCCGCCCTCAACGCCCTAGGGATCGTCTATTTGGTCGATGGGCAACTGCAGGAGGCCGTTGCCACCCATGGTCGGGCCATTGAACTCAACCCCGACAATGAAATTGCCCACTATAACCTCAGTCTGGCCTACGAACGGCTTGGCCAAACCTCCCAAGCCATTGACCATGCCCACAGGGCAACCGAGCTAGAACCCCAAAATCCCCACCCCTGGGTCGCGCTGGCCCTAGCCTATGCCAGCCAGGGCGATCGCGCTCAAGCCCTAACCTACTACCGAGAAGCTCTGCGGTTGGATGGCCGCTATCGGGATCGAACCCACCTGGACCACCTAGAGCGGGCTGGTTTCAACCCGGAACAAATTGCTAAAGTTGCCACCCTGCAGCAATCCAGTTCCTCTCCATAGGGTGACCTCAGCCGCAGCCCACCCCTGCCACCTTGGCCACCCTGGTCAGCCAACAACTCTGACAAGCTTTAACTAACTAAACCAACCACGGCTTTAGGAAATCTAATCGAAGCACTACCGCCTAGGGGGTGCGCCCCCCAAAAATTGCAGCTAGAATGGGTGAGCACCTGGCCCTAGGGGTAAACCCGGCCAGAATCGATTGAAGTCCTGAAACAGCTATTTTCTAAGGCTTTTGGGAGTACTTAAAGCTGGATAGTCCAGGATATTTAAGTACATTTGTTCAGCTTACACCACCCGCCGGGCCATGCTTCCATGACTGGGCATTCTAGTTTCTAAGCTGTTAATCTGTACACAGTTTCGTCTTGACCGTTTTGTCTTGATATTGAAGGAGCACGAGGATCGCCGCATGACCCAAGCTAATCATCTGCTCGAAACCATCGAACCTGAGAACGACTTGGAAGCGTTCATCGATACCGACGATGGTGACGAGAGTGACGATAACTTTATTGCTCAGGATGACGAGACAGACGCTCAAGACAAAGCGTCTAAGGGGAAATCAACCCGCCGAAGAGCGCAAACCAAGAAGCGCCACTACACAGAAGACTCTATTCGGCTCTATCTCCAGGAAATCGGTCGGATTCGCCTGCTCAGGGCTGAGGAAGAGATTGAACTGGCCCGTAAAATTGCTGACCTCCTCAAGTTAGAGCGCATTCACGAAGATTTGGCCGAAAATTTGGGCCAGGTCCCCGATGATGAGGTCTGGGCCCAAGCGGTAATGCAGGAGGAAAGTGAGGATTTTTCCCTGGCTGCCTTTCGTCACCGGGTGCATATCGGTCGCCGGGCCAAGGATAAGATGGTGCAGTCTAACCTGCGC
>DVEE01000348.1 GCA_015295885.1 Leptolyngbyaceae cyanobacterium M65_K2018_010 | reverse complement strand
TCCGGTCATTGTCATTCCTAGGATGCCAGGGGGAAGGGGGGGAGGAGGCAGGAAAATTCTAGAATTAGGCTAAAAATGCTGAAAGCCGCCAGTAAACGTCAACTCAAGGCCACTGGTCGACCAGGCAGGGTCGGGCTCTAAAATGACCGAGGAGGCTTGAGTCACCTGGCCGATAATGGCGCTGCCCTGGCCTAACTGGAGTTCTAGGGATTGGGCGATCGCGGCAGGTAAACAAAGCAGCAGTTCAAAGTCTTCGCCCCCATAGAGGCACCAGTCCAGGGCTTGGGCCGGACCGACCCAGGCTACCAAGGCCGGGTCGAGGGGCAGGTGGGATGGCCATAAGCGAGCCCCACAGCCGCTAGCCTGGCACAGATGCAGTACGGCGTTGGCTAACCCATCGCTGGAATCCATGGCGGCAATGCTGACGGCGTCGAGGTTGATATCCCTAAGTAGAGATCTGAGCAGGGCGATCGCGTCGAGGCGAGGATTGGGGCGACAATGGGCCCTAATCCAGCGATCCCGATCGGCTGGATCAAGAGCCTGACCCTGCTCAGGCTGCAACAAAAGTTCTAGGCCTGCCCGGGATAGCCCATGATAGCCCGTTGCCAAGATCAGCTGCCCCGGTTGGGCGGTGTGGCGATACAGCAATTGATCCGGGGCGGCGCTGCCCAGGGCGGTGATGGCCACACTGATCGTTTCAGACCGGCACAGATCGCCTCCGATCACGGCTCCACCCCAGATTTTGAGACAGGCGGCCATGCCGTCATAGAGCTGTTCCACCCAGGCCAGGGCGGTGGTTCCGGGCAGACTCAACCCCACGGTAATTCCCAAGGGGATGGCGCCCATGGCCGCTAAGTCGGATAGGTTCGCGGCTACGGCCCGCCAGCCTACATCGCCAGCAGCAGTGGTGCGATCGCTGAAGTGGACCCCATCCACTAAGACATCCGTAGTCACCACCAGGCGTTGATGGGGGGGCACCTCTAGAACGGCGGCATCATCCCCGACCATGCCATCGGCACAATACTGAAAGAGCCGTTTCAGCAACCCCAGTTCACCAACTTGCCCGACGGTTTGCGGATCCGCCATTGCCATGGCTAGGCCGGTTGCACCAGGTTGTCGGCGCCGGCGATCACCCGGACCGATTCGATGCGATCGCCCTGGGTGAGTTGTTCTAACAGTTCCTTGTTATCGACCACATAACCAAAGACCGAGTAGCGCCCATCTAGCAGGTTAAGGCCAGCGGGGGTCAGCTCAGGTTCAAACAGGAAAAAGAAGAACTGCGACGATCCGCCATTGGGGTCTTCGTTGGGGCGGGCCATACCCAGGGTGCCAAAGGCCGAAAAAGGCAACACTGGTTCATCCAGGTAGCGGCCCAGATCCTCTAGGGTAGCGCCATAGATGGGTGTAGTATCGCCCTTAACCAAAATTTCTAAGGGGATACGTCGGTAGGCTTTGGTTTTAGGGTCCACAAAACCATCCTCCGGTCCCTGAGGATCGCCCGTTTGTAGCACGTAGTTATCCTCAGCCCGAATAAACTCTAAACCGTCGTAGAAGCCTCGCTGCACCAGATCTACAAAATTGCCAGCGGTGATGGGGGCACTATAGCCATCGACCACGGCCCGCATGGTGCCTTTGTTAGTTTTAAATTCTACGGTGGCCCGGCCCCTTAGTTGGGGTAGAGCGCTATAGGCTTCTGGAACCTGAAAAGGAAACTGGGTAACCATTAGCTCTTCAATCCGGCCAATGTCCTCGAGCATGGCCGAGCGACGCAGCCAAACGGCTTCTCGATCGCGGCTATCAATGGCCTCATGGAGGGGAATCAGCTGGGCCTGCATATCATCCAAATAACTGATAGCCGCGGCCCGTTTACCATCGGGCACCGCCGCCAAAATAGCCTCTCGATCCCGGCCCAAAAGTCGTTCAACCTGGGCTACGTCTCGGCTGACAGGGCCCCAGCGCTTGCTGCGCAGCCATTCTGACAGCCCTTCCAGAGTGGTCTGCAGATTGCGAATTTCGGTATTGTCAATGGGCAGAGAGTTCCGCAGGAGGGCCCGCCCGTCGGTGATGGCATTGCCAGGGGGCAGATAGGCCACGGTCAGGGCACTCACCGGTACGGCACTGGCCCGGCCCACCGGAACTAGACAGACAGCAACGACAACCATCAGGCAGTACCCCCACCTAAGCAGGGTTGTAATCCCTTGCCGCCAATTCCTCAAACGGTTCATGCTGCTGGCCATCACTCAACTTACCTATGGGGGTGAACCCATCCCTGACCGGACACCGTTCAGGGACGTGCTTACAATCTTGTCATACAGTGGGAACTTGACCCAAGCGGCTATGCCATTTGCAACAACCACAACCCGGTGTAGGTCATGCCCGAATCATCGGGGCGAATTAGCAAAAAGTGTAATCCCTGGCTTTGGGATTTGCGCTGTTCAAAGAGTTGTCCCGCTTCGGCTACCTCGGCATCGGTAAAGGTGGTGATAACCCAGCGATCGCATAGCCCGGCCTCCAATATCAAGCCATCGGGTGGCCCCGACAGATAGCGCAAACCAGCCGGTTGCACCGTCTGTAGCCATTGACAGAGGGCCATGGCTGGCCGGCCCGCGTCAATCACTAGGCCAGGAATAGGGGTTGAGCTGGCCAAACCGAGCTGGGAGGGCATGAGTTCCGCCGGTAAATAGCGCACAGGAATGGGCTCGTAGGCTAGGGTCTGCTCAAAATCTCCAGCGCTGAGGGCGGCAAACCGCCACCGTTCTCCCCAGAGGTGCTCCGGCATAGGCTGGGGCGGTGGTTGTTCAATCTGCAGGGGTTGGTAGGGAGTGCCCGTGTAATGATCCAAAGTGGGATACCACTGGGCCCGCTGGGCCAACCAACGCTGCAGGGTAGGGGTGCGACGGGTTGGCTCAACGGCAATGCCCAGGCTGGCGGCCGCCGCTGTCAGCAAAGACAGGGCCTGGGGGCGGAACACCTGCATCCGGTCTGGAGTCACCCCTGCTCTGGCGATCGCAGTATTCAGTTGCTCGATCACCCAGGCCTTATCCACCTCGGTTTGGGCGGCTTGGGCGCCGTAGCTAAACTTCAAGTCCTGGCTGCAGATCAGGATTTCCCATAGAGGCCGGCCCTGGGAGTCGATGAGGGGGGGACGGTGTAAATCGACTTGCCATAGGGTCATCGGCCCATCCTCCCCTCAGGTACTGCGGCGATCGCGTTCAATATCATAGATGGCTTTTTCCCAACACCACTGTTCTGTGTGATCGGGGTGGCGATGGTGGATCTCCTCGACTAACCGCTGCGCTAGGGCCTGATTTCCCCCCACCAGACGCAGCAACTCTCGCTGAGTTTGGCGGCGCACCGGCGCAGAAAGCTGAGCCCTAGGGGTTGGGGAAGCTGACCGTCTAGCTTTCGCCCGCCGGCGGAACTGATAACGTCGCAGCCCAAAAACCAGACCAACGAGCAGCGCGATCGCTAGAAGTAGGGAAAGATCCATGCCTAGGGGGTAGTAACCGTTGAACCCCAATCCTAGCTCAGATAGCAGCCCTGCTTTAGGCTCAGCCCCCGATGGTCAGGGGAATCAGGTTGCAGGGAGGAAGAACCGAAACCTAGGCCAGCAAGTTCCCGAGCCAGGTTAGGAGGCTTCAACTTCCGAGGAAAACTTTTGCAGAGGCTGATTAGTAGACCACTGATACTCCACAGGGATATGAGTTTGCTGACAGGTTTCCTCTAGCTGGCGCTGCTGGGACAGCGCCTTACGCAGGGTAATCATCAGTTCATGGACCTGTTGCCGCAGGTGAGGAGTCTGGTAAACCGCGGCCATGGTCTCCTGCTCTAGCAGTTGTAGCAAGAGCTCGTAATGGATGTGAGACGGCAAGGGAATGGGCTTGCCCAAATTAGTCATAGGTGTACTGCCCCCAAAAGACCCGCGTGCTTTAGCATACTTGCCTAGGCTGAAGGCGTCTACTCCCTAATCTCTGACCAGTGGAAATAAACTGGAAATGGCCACGCCGGGGTCAGGCTGTCGCATCAGCGCCTCGCCCACCAGCACAGCCCCGGCCCCAGCCGTTGCCACGGTCTGGATATCCGCCGCTTGGTTCAGGCCCGACTCGCTGACGACCAGCACATCTCGACCTTGCAGGGCAGTCTGTCGGGCTGCAATCAGGTTAGCGGTGGTGGATAGATCGGTGGTAAAGGTTTCCAGGTCGCGGTTATTAATGCCAATCAGAGCGATGGTTGGAATCGCCAGCACCCGATCGAGTTCAGCCAGGGTATGGACTTCCACCAGGGCATTCATGCCCAACGCCTTGGCAATTTGGACAAAATAACGCAGATCCTTATCGGACAAAATGGCGGCGATCAGCAGCACCGCATCGGCCCCCTGACAGCGGGCCAGATACATCTGGTAGGGATAGATAATGAACTCTTTGCAGAGCAAAGGCAGGTCAACAGCGGCGCGAATTTGAGCTAAATAGTCGAAGTCGCCCTGAAAGAAGGTTTTATCCGTTAACACCGAGAGGCAGGTAGCCCCATGGCGAGCGTAGGTTTGGGCGATGGCGACCGGGTCAAAATCGGCCCGGATCACCCCCTGGCTAGGCGAGGCCTTTTTCACCTCAGCGATCAAAGCGGGCGTGGTTTTCCCCTGCCGTAGGGCAGCCAAGAAATCCCGCGGAGGCGGGGCATTCAGCACCTGCCGCTGCAGTTCAGCCAAGGGCAAACGTTCCCGCATCTGGGCCACGTCCACTTCTTTCTGCCAGACAATCTTCTCCAGGATATTGGCCGGTTCCGCCTCAGGTAACTTCACCTGATAGTGCAAAGACTTGACGGCAACCGGAGGATTGGGGGGGCGACGACGAATGGTCATACCGATACCACCACCGCCCGCTTAAAGGCTTCGTCCAACACCTCGGAGAGGGTGGGGTGGGTGTGGACGCAGAAGGATAGATCCGTGACGGTCTGGCCTTGGAAGATTGCATTGGCCGCTTCCTGAATTAAATCGGCGGCATGCAAGCCAATGATATGGACACCCAGAATTTCCCCGGTATCCTTACGATAAATAACCTTGGCTAAGCCCTCCGATTCCCCCTCTGCCAGAGCTTTGGAGTTGCCCTTAAAGTAGGTGCGCACGGTATCAATGGGAAAGCCCTCGGCCTCAGCTTGCTGCCGGGCGGCGGGTTCCGTCAGGCCGACGAAGCTGACCTCGGGATGGGTAAAGGCCGCCGCCGGAATGCTCATGTAGTTAACGGTGCGACTCTGACCGCTGATATTCTCCACGGCGATTACCCCCTGGGCCGAGGCAGCGTGGGCCAGCATCATCTTACCGGTGGCATCGCCGATCGCCCAAAGGTGGGGGACAGGCTCTCCGTCACGGGTCACCTGGAGATAGTCGTTGATGGGGATAAAGCCCCGTCGGTCAAGTTCGACCCCGACTTTTTCCAAGCCTAGGTCCTGGGTGGCGGGCACTCGTCCGGTGGCCACTAGGCAGGCGTCCACTTCCAGCACCTCGACGATTTCTTGAGTGTCGCGATGGGCCAACTCAATCACCACGGGATTGCCGGGGGTCACGGTTTTAGCAATCAGCCCCGCCCGGGTATCAATATCGCGGGGGGCAATCAGCACCCGCTGGGCCAGCTTGGCAATATCGGGGTCAAAGGTAGGCATCAGTTGGTCCAGGGCTTCGATAATCGTGACCTCACATCCCAGGGCCGTATAGATATCCGAGAACTCGAGGCCAATGTAGCCGCTGCCAATCACCGCAATCCAATCGGGCAGCCAGTCGAGCTTCAGGGCTTCATCGCTGGTAAATACGGTTTTGCCATCCACCTCAATGCCAGGGGGCACAAAGGGGACCGAACCGGGGGACAGGATAATGTCCTTAGCGGTCACCCCCTTTTCTCCGTCAGCGGTGGCGATCGCCACCTTCTGCTCACCGGCCAGTCTGGCCCGTCCCTGAATGATATCGACCCCCAGACGGGTAAGACTGTTGGTCATATCCCCCTGAATTTTACTGACCAGATTTTTGGCGTGGTCGGCAATGGCAGCGCGATCGTAGGTCACCGATCCCACCTGAATCCCCATAGCTTTGAGATGGTGATGGTTACGCAGCTCTCGCACGCGCCCGGCCGCCGCTAGCAGGGCCTTAGAGGGAATACAGCCGCGATTCACACAGGTCCCCCCCATGACATCGGCTTCCACAATGGCGGTTTTTAGCCCTGCCTTGACCCCATGGAGCGCCGCCCCGTGGCCCCCTACCCCTGCTCCAATAATCAGTAGGTCGTAGTCAAATGTGTCACTCACGGCAAACTCCTAACCCATAGCCCCAGCATCCAGTCCCTAGCCGCACCAAGCCACTCACTGACCGGCCGGCCAAAAACAACTTGCTTCATTCTTGACTACATCGGGGTCATTAGACAACCATTTACTGCTCCGGCTGGGGCCACCGATCCGGAAAACTAGCCCCGTTGCCGTTTCGCTTCGTAGAGTAGCAAAGCGGCGCAAATGGCCACATTCAACGACTCTACCCCCGCCTGCATAGGAATAGTCACGGTTACGGTAGCCTGTTGCTGCCAGCAGTCGGACAGACCGGTGCCCTCGTTACCCAGCATCAGCACCGTCGGGCCCGTCAGGTCAGCCTCCCAATAGTCTTGGCCGATCCCAGGCTGGGTGGCCACCAGTTGCACCCCAGCCTGTCGCCATCCCTGCACTAGCCCCTCTACATCTGCCCTCACCTCTATGGGTAGGCGAAACCACTGCCCCGCTGAAGCGCGTAGGACTTTGGGATGGTCGGGAGCCACACTGCTAGGACTAAGCCACAGGCCATCCGCCCCGGTGGCGGCGGCGGTGCGAATAATTGTGCCCAGGTTGCCAGGATCCTGGATGCCGTCCAGGAAGACCCCAATGCCCCTAATGGTGGGGGGGTGAGCCAGGCGGCGTTGGGGGGCAATGGCGATAATGCCATCGGGATGGACGGTCGTCGCCATTGCCTCCAGAACGGCCTCGGAAACAGTTTCAATTTGGGGGGTGTGCTCTTGCAGGGTAGTGGCCAGGTCAGGATAGCGTTGGGCCCAAGCCTGGGTATGGCAGGCAACGGTGAGGGGATAGCCCAGGGCCAGGGCTTCCTGAATCAGATGGGTGCCCTCTAGCAGAAACTGTCCCCTCTGCCGCCGCACCTTCGCCTGATGAAGCTTGCGAATCTCCTTCACCAACGGATTCTGTAGGCTGGTCAGCATTACCCCTGACGTTATTGATGAGGTTGTGTTGATGAGGTTTTTAGATGCGGAACCCGGGACTTGAACCCGGATGTTATTGCTAACACTAGGACCTGAACCTAGCGCGTCTACCAATTCCGCCAGTTCCGCAGGCCGGCGCACTATCAAATGTAATGCCACGAATAGCCATCATGCCCTAGAGACTGTCAACAGTCAAGGGTTTGAAAAAAGATTTCGTTATCTAGGCGGATCGGCTATTCTGATGGGGCCTTAGGCACCCAAATGGAATCGGGCTAACTATGGCCAAATAAAAGATTTCGGGTAAAATCTAGACGAAATTTGGGAATTGGAAGAGTTAATCAGCCGTGGAGGATACTGCCATCGTTACTACTATTAATTTACCTAACTCCTTGACCTCCCCAGAGGCTGATAGTGCTGTGCTTGAGGTCACCGGTGGGGCCTCTCTGTCGGGTCAGGTGGCTGTGAGCGGGGCCAAAAATTCAGCCTTGGTGGTTATGGCCGGGGCCTTGCTCTCTGGTCAGCCCTGCCGAATTCGCAACATCCCCCACTTGGTGGATATTGAGCGCATGGGAGAAGTCTTAGCCGCTTTGGGCGTAGGGTTGCAGCGCCAGGGAGACAGCCTGGAGATTGATGCCCGCTCCATTGCCCATACCCAGGCTCCCTACGACTTGGTCAGTCGCCTGCGGGCCAGCTTTTTTGTGATTGGGCCCCTGTTAGCTCGCATGGGAGAAGCTCGCATTCCCCTGCCAGGGGGATGCGCCATCGGGGCTCGGCCCGTAGAGTTGCATGTGCGAGGGTTACAGGCCATGGGGGCGAATGTGCACATTGACCACGGCACGGTCCATGCCTGTGTACCCGGCCGCCGGAGTCGACTGCAAGGGGCCAAAATCTATCTGGATTATCCCAGTGTTGGCGCTACGGAAACCCTAATGATGGCCGCCACCTTGGCCGAGGGGGAAACGATTATTGAGAATGCCGCCCAGGAACCAGAGGTTACTGATTTAGCCAACTTCTGTCGGTCCATGGGGGCTCGCATTCAAGGGGCTGGGACGAATACGATTGCGATCGCCGGCGTCCCCAGTCTCCACAGCACCGACTTTGGCATCATCCCTGACCGCATCGAAGCCGGCACCTTCCTAGTTGCAGGGGCCATGACCCGTAGCGAGATCAGTCTCTGCCCAGTCATTCCAGAACATTTGACCGCCTTAATCGCCAAACTTCAGGAAGTAGGGGGCCAGGTTTTGGTGGAAGGTCCTAACCGGCTGCGCTACGTCCCCGGCGCGACCCTGAATCCGGTGGATCTGCAAACGGGGCCTTTTCCGGGGTTTCCCACCGATATGCAGGCTCAGTTTATGGCCCTGATGGCCGTAGCCCAGGGTAGCAGCATTATCACTGAGACAGTCTTTGAAAACCGGCTCGGCCATGTGGCGGAGCTGAATCGCATGGGAGCTGATATCCGCATCAATGGTAGTTGCGCCATTATTAAGGGGGTCCCTCGCCTGTCTGGGGCTCCGGTTCTGGCTACGGATTTGAGAGCTTCCGCGGCCTTGGTGCTAGCCGGTCTGGCGGCGGAGGGCACTACCCTGATCCAAGGCCTCCATCACCTGGATCGGGGCTATGAAAATTTGGAGGGTAAGTTGCAGCAACTGGGGGCCCAGTTGGCGCGTAAACCCGGCGTGTAAACCCGTGGATTGAGCCGCGGCCCTAGCCCAGCGAGGCTGAGGGATCTCGGTTTCAACCGGCGGTGCTTACACTAATAGGTGAGCTGCGATTTTAAGCCTCCTATGACCTCACCGCTTTCCCCTGCCGCTGTTAACTGGGATGCCCTGGCCAGGGCCTTTGGCCCCATTCAGGTGGTGCGCGATCCCAGCCAGTTGGAAAAGCTTTCCAAGGACTACTACCACTTCAGCCCGATCCTGCAGGCCCAATTGGCCGATCGGGTGGCGGACTTAGTGGTTCGCCCCAGGGATGAAGCGGAGGTTATGGCGGCGGCCCAGGTATGTGTTGAAGCGAGGGTGCCAGTTACCGTGCGAGGCGCTGGTACGGGCAACTACGGCCAATGTGTTCCCCTAGTGGGCGGCGTAGTCCTGGACCTCAGCCTGATGAACGCCATTAAGCAGGTGCAGCCCGGCAGGGTGAGGGTTGAAGCGGGGGCTAGGCTGGCGGCGATCGACCGGGCTAGCCGCCCATCGGGTTGGGAGCTGAGAATGTACCCCTCCACCTATCGCACCGCCACCATCGGTGGCTTCATTGGCGGCGGCAGCGGTGGGATTGGCTCGATTACCTATGGACAATTGCGCGATCGCGGTAATGTCAATGCCGTGCGCGTCGTGACCCTGGAGGATACCCCCCGGCTCATCGAACTCCGCGGCGATGCAGTGCAGAAAGTTAACCATGCCTACGGCACCAATGGCATCATGACTGAGCTGGAAATCCCCTTGGGCCCAGCCTACCCCTGGGCAGAGGTCGTCGTCGTCTTCAGGGATTTTATGACCGCCGCCCGATTTGGCCAGGCCCTGGGAGAGTCCGACGGCTTGATTAAAAAATTAGTCAGCGTTTTTGCCTGGCCGATTCCAGCTTACTTTACGGCCCTGAAGTCCTATCTTCCCGATGGACAGGCGGCCGTTCTGGCCATGGTGGCCGAACCGTCCCTGGAATCATTTCGAGAACTGGTTAGCAGCCATGGCGGCCTCCTGACCTACCAGAAACTAGCCCAGGAGGCCCTCAAGGGTACTCCCCTGGCCGAATTTACCTGGAACCACACCACGCTTTTAGCCCGCAGTCTAGATCCTAGCCTCACCTACCTACAAACCCTATTCCCCTACGATCCTGACCTAACCGCAGTCGAACATTTCTATCACCACTTTGGCGAGGAGGTGATGATGCATTTAGAGTATCTGCGCGTGGGCGGCAAAGTCTGTCCAGCGGCTCTGCAAATTGTACGTTTCTCCTCGGCGGCCCGACTGCATGAAATTATTCACTACCACGAAGATCACGGTGCCCTGATTGCCAACCCCCACACCTATATCCTGGAAGATGGTGGCATGAAACAGGTGGATCGGGTCCAGGTGGCCTTTAAAGCCGAAGTCGATCCCTATGGATTGCTCAACCCTGGCAAAATGCGGGGTTGGCTGGAACGGCCAACTAGCTTGAGCGCAGAGAAAGTGGTTAATCCTCCGGTTTAGAGCCGTTTATCGGTCCTCCTATCATCCCCTGGCAAGCTTCCCATCCATGCCTGGGGAATGCGGGGCCGACGGTGTCAAAGTCCTTCTCCCGCCCTGGGAGAGGGATTAGGGTGAAGTCTACCAACTGGGCGTCCTATGAGTTGGCCTAGTCTACATCCACCCACCTAACTCGTGGTTCCTGGGGCCTTGCCCCTAGCTAGGTGGGTCAGGTCCTCTCCCTAAGGGATCCATGCAGCCGTAGTCCTCTTGGTTAGAACATCAAGAAACCCGATGCACATGCCAACCTTTGAAGGTTTTGGGGAAATGTCTCAACCGCACTGGCTACAGACCTAACTGACTCGCATCGACCGGGCTAGAGACTGGGCGCGACTAGAGAGTTCAAGACTTGAGCAAACTTCTGGATCCAAGTGGTCATTTTGAAGAGGGGTTGTTAAAGTAAATAAGTTTTGAGAATTGTAAAGAAAAGGTAAAAAGCCTTCTTTAGTCCCAAGTTCCCTCTGCGGTCTGCCTCTCCCTTGCCAGCAGGTTTTCCCGATAGACTATGACTCAATCCACGATTTTTTGTGATTTTGACGGTCCTATCGTAGACGTTTCAGAGCGCTACTATGCCACCTATCGGCAGGGTCTAGAGTTGCTCCAAGCCAAAGACCCCGACGCCGAATCCGGTGAAAAGAGCCGTCCTCTCTCCAAGGCCCAGTTTTGGACCTTTAAGCAGAACCGCATTCCCGATCGCCAAATTGCCCATTGGTCAGGTTTAGAAGCGGGGCAAATTGATGATTTTCTAGACCTAGTGGGCCACCTGGTCAATCACCCCAGCTTACTGGACCACGATCGACTGCAGCCTCAGGCCTATGCCGGCTTGGATATGCTCCATCAGTGTGGTGTGCGGGTGGTTCTGGTCACCCTTCGGCCTCCAGCTCAGGTCAGGCAGTTCCTCGCCCAACACGATTTAGACTGGGCCATTAGCGACCTCTATGGCATGCCGACCGCCCAGGCCGCCTATCAAAACCAGGCTAACCACAAGATAGAGCGATTGAGGACGGCCATTGCCGCCCAAAGGGAACAAGGCTATAGCCTCAGCCAGGCCTGGATGATTGGGGACACCGAAGCTGACATTATGGCGGGTCAAGCCCTAGGCCTAGACACCGTAGCGGTGACC
>DVEE01000311.1 GCA_015295885.1 Leptolyngbyaceae cyanobacterium M65_K2018_010 | reverse complement strand
GCCGGGGAAACTGGCTATTCTTTCACCCAACGATCAACCAGTTTCATCGGTGGCGGCAATGGTTTTCATGAAGTGGTCAAAACATCCATTACCAATGCTCCGCCCGGCTTGTACAAGTGCCTCTATTTCCACCGGACTTTAGGCACTACTGGCAACGGTTACATGAGTTTGCAAACCTCCCTGGATAATTCCGTGTGGACAACTGTTCCAGGGTCACTCCAAGGTGCCCACAAGCCGAATAGCATCTACGAAAACTGCTGGATTGAAGCCTATTACGTCCTGGAAACTCAATCCAACTTATTCCTCCGGGCATTATTTGAGCGTCAAAGCGGCTTAAACGAGCTAGGCAGCGGCGGAGATCAGGGCTACCTTCCAAGAATTTGGCTGATCAGACTATGACATCTAACATTGCTATTCTGATGCTCCTCTTAATCAGTTTCAGTATATTGACCGCTGTGTTGGGTAAATCCTCTTTGCGAGATGAATTTCCCCTCAAGCGTCAAAAAGGGGGGGTTCTGGGGAAATTGACAGATGAAGAGCCGGTAGACCCCCATGATGATTGACCCAATCTTCTTCACCCTGCTGGGTAGCATCATGGCGGTAGCTACCGCACTGGTTACGGTAGTCAGATCTCTGGACAATAGATTTAACCAAGTGCGATCGCAACTGGCCGAGCTTGACCAGCGCTTAGCAGTAACCATGGAACGCCTGAGTACCCGTGAGGCGTCTCATTGGGAGATGCTGGATTACCGTGCTAACGCCAATCGAGAGCTGATCGAACACCGATCACAACGCTGGTCTACTGAACTGCAACGGGTAGATAACGACTTGCGAGAGCGTATTAAAGACATTGAGGCATTCTTGGATCGAACTACCGAATTTGTCATTAGAGCCAAAGAGAAGCCCTAGCGCCAACCATCGATCATCCCCAAAATTTCAGTGTGGGATTTGCCCTGGGTCATGGCTTGCCGAATCTGCTCTCCCCGTTGCTGCACTACTGGCCGTGAAATCGTCCCGCCAGGAATATGCCTAACCCCGTCAATGCTGTGGCCATGCCCCCACCGGTAGCGGTAATACAATCTACCCTTACTTGTGTAGGAACCAAACTCATTCCAAAGCCGAGATTCTGTAGACTTACGAGATTCCAAGCTGTCGGAACTGCTGTCGGAACTGCTGTCGGAAACTACCGTATCGCCGTGACTGTGACAGTAGCGGTCACAGCCCCTATTGCAGTAGTACCCGCCGATGTGGTCTAAGGACGGTGTGACGTGGGGGCAGCTTGGATCAAGGGCGTGTTTGATCGTCATCCGATTGCGAAGAAGGTAAGAGAAGTCCACGGCCCAGCCTTTCCAGATACTCGTTTAGGGATAGCCCATCTGCCGCAGCTTTCATCATCAATCCTTGCTTTGCTTCTGGGCTGAGCTTGGCGTTTATCTGTGCTGTTCTGTCCCCATACTTCCCGTGCCTCGATTTCGACCGCATCTTCGACACCTTCAGTCATCACTGACCTCCATTTTATAATTGCCAACGTTTCACTTTTTATATAAAATCAATCTCAAGAGCCAAGTTACAAGCCGGGTAACTCCCTCCCGGCTTTTCTGGTCAGCCCAGGAGAGCAACCAAAGCTGTGGGGTGCAACTCCCCGCCTGGCCTAGCAGTGCGCGGAATAGTGCCGGGTTAGCGGCCCGGCTTTCTTGGCTAGCTGAGTAGGTTGCTGATCCCAATGGTGGGTGTAACTCCCGCCCTAGCCTCACCTTTTATTGATTTGTGCCATGACCAAAAAAACAAAAGCGGTGGCCCTAGAGCCACCGCAAACCAAAACTGCTAAAGAGCTGCATCAACCAAACACTCGTACTATACCCAGATGGGCCTACCTTGTGGTCAGAACGAACCCCAGGACGCAAAAAGAGGCAGTTGTAGGGATGTTCTTTTCTTACTCCTATGCTTGCATCTTTATTCGTGGCCTCAAGGTCGTTAACCCTGACGCCGAGCTGATTTTTCGCATTCAAGAGGAGCAACTGCATTATGAGCCGACCCTATAATCTGTCACCCTGGTCTACTGACGCGATACGTGAGCTGATCGACACTCTAAACTGCCTCAATAATGGGCTCTACGAATCACCAACGGATCTGGCGGACTGCCTGCAACGCACGTCTGAAAGTGTTCGTCTAGCTCTAGATCCAGACGAGTTTGATGATGACCTCCCAGAGCTACTAAATGCGATCGCAGTTTTATACATTGCCTTGCAGTTGGCCGCTAATGAAGCCCACGTTGGCGTCACCAACCCCATGTATTACGCCAGTGAGGGCCATGCCGGTACCTTCGAGCGATGGGTGAGAAATGCCTTAGAAACGGTAAGCCTCACCCCTGGCGTTCAGCAACGTGACTTGATTGCCGGTACGCTGTCCAGGCTTCAACAGCTTCAAGTTGAGATGGTTCAACCCTCAGATTTTATCGCCAGTGGCCACCTTTCCGACAGCATACCCCCACGCGCGATCGCATCTTAACCCGCCTGATGAGTCCTGATAGGACGAAACTTCCCCCTGTGGGAAGTCGCGGGGTAATCGCCCGCGGCGTTGGCGTCCAAACCCAACACCCTGATTACTTTCGCCTTTGGGCCGGAGCTTTTAAGGGGTTGCTGTTATTGAGCTTCGGAACGTTGCTACACGGCCTGAAGCTCCCTAGCTCCGAATACGTTGCTACACGGCCCCTAGTCGAACTACCCGATCTAAAAATGACGTGCTAAACGGGTTTCTGGCCCGGAGCTTGCTGAACAGAGATATAGGACAGTTCACCCATGCCCCAAATAATCGGAGTGGAAGTAGCCAAGACAAAGCGGTCTTAAAACCCTGCTAGAAATGGGCGATGTGTTTGTCATCGAACCTACTGGCGACTATAGCCGGGTGTGGATCGACGTGCTGAAAAAATCTGACAAGATTGTTCTTAGAGTGAACCCTAAACGGGTCTCATCGTTGCGTCAGCTATCAGGCATCACCAGCAAGACAGATCGCTATGATGCCGCGTTTTTAGCTCTGTATGGC
>DVEE01000012.1 GCA_015295885.1 Leptolyngbyaceae cyanobacterium M65_K2018_010 | reverse complement strand
GATTGGCACCGATTCCGATGTCCTGGCTTTCCGGGGTAGTGGCCGAATTGGCACCGATTCCGATGTCCTGGCTTTCCGGGGTAGCGGCCGGATTGGCACCGATTCCGATGTCCTGGCTTTCCGGGGTAGTGGCCGGATTGGCACCGATTCCAACTCCCTGACCTAAGCATCCTGGGCCAGTAGTTTTGACCAAAAGGTCAACCGCCTGAGGCAGGAGAAACTCCTCTTGCTGGCATCCTCCGGCTGTTGCTTCATGCCACCTAGTTGCTTAGTAGTTTGCCGGGTTACCTATCTTGGGAATCGCAGGCAGGCCTAAGCCCTGCTAAGTGGCTTTTTCTGATGTTTAGGCTGCTCAGACCACCACCTCTCCAATGGTTTTGAATCGAATGGCTGATCCTTTGCTGCCCCTGTCCCCCACTTCTCCGGTTACCGAAGACAATGAGTTGATCCGCCGGTTAAGTCCCAGTGCTATCGACCAAATTCTGCTCTATATCGCCTTTAGTGCCCTGCGTACCGGTGGTCATCGTCATGGGGCCTTTTTAGATGCGGCCGCCACAGCCGCTAAGTGTGCTATTTACATGACCTATCTTGAGCAGGGCGAAAACCTGCGGATGACCGGGCACTTGCACCACATTGAGCCCAAGCGCGTAAAGGCGATTGTCGAAGAGATGCGGCAAGCCCTGACCGAAGGTAAGTTGCTCAAGATGCTGGGTTCCCAGGAGCCTCGCTACCTGATTCAATTTCCCTACGTTTGGCTCCGACGCTATCCTTGGCAAGCTGGGGAAGCTCGAGTGTCGGGGACATCCCTCTCCCCAGAAGAAAGAACCTATCTGGAAAACAAGTTACCGGTGCCCTGCCCCGACGCCAGGATGATCAATTCCTTCCAATTTTTGGAGTTAATTGAGATTCTCCATGAAAAATCCCAGGACGATGTACCAGAGGATCGTCGAGTACCCTTGAGCGAGGCTCTGGCCGAGCACATTCGGCGACGGCTGATCTATTCAGGTACCGTAGCTCGCATTGATACTTACTGGGGCGCCTCCTACTACGCCCTAGCTCGGTCTTCCTACGCGCCAGCTGAATCTGAAGAACGCATGTATGCCATGGTGGAGGATACCGCCCAGTACTTTCGCATGATGCGGGAGTGGGCCAGTCGCGTACCCGGTACCATGCGAGTCTTGGAAGAACTCGATATTCCCTCGAACGATCGGGAAGCGGCGTTTAAGGAACTAGACGAAGTGATCCGTGCTTGGGCCGATAAGTATCACCAGCCCGGTGGCGACCCGGTACTGCTGCAAATGGTGATAGGCCAACACCTGAAGTAAACCATCCAGGGGCTTAACCACCTAGTGTTTACGCTTACCCTCGCCAGGCTTTGTCTGGGCTAGTCAAGGTGCTGCTTCTTGGCGGGAAGTCGTTAGGGATTTGGGCGGCTGCCCAACCCAGCCTAGGAACGGCGGGCACTACGACCAAAGCTAGGTAACTCAACTGCCGCCAGGGAACTGATTTTCTTCTGCGATCGCAGCGGATAAACCACGGGAGAGGGCGAAGGCTTGAGATTATCCTGCAGATAGCTGGGTAAGGTGATCTCGGTTTGAGGGATAGGCACGGGGGAGGCTGTTGACGGCAACGGACTGGCAATGACTTGAGGCTCTTCCAAGGGCGATGGGGCGGTGGCGGGCACCGGGGCCGCACTGGGATGCTCTACCGTTGCTACTGGGACCGGGTCAGGAACAACCGCCGCCGCGGGCTGAGGCAAGGGCGCACCCCAGGGAGAGGGTTCTGTAAAAGCGGGGGTTGGCTCCGCCGGTTCAGGGGTAATTAAGGGCGCAGCCTGCCAGGGATCCTGCTCTAGGGCTGTATCGGTCAGCTCAGGAGCAGTGGGCGCAGGGGCGGGTTCTGGAGCCGGGGTAAGGGGCGATGGCCGTTGGCGCAGAACCTCTACCGTTGTTTCCGTAGAGTCAGAGACAACAGAGTCCGGGGTAACAGAATCAGGGATAACCGGGTGCTCGGCCTCAGTACCGAGGGGGCGTGATCCAGCCAGAGGTGCGGGACCAGAGACGGGGGTGCCAGCGGCAGAGGTCTTAACCGCCGAGGGGCTAGATTGAGGCCCCAACCCAGGCGCTTTGAGACTGTTCAGCAGGTGGGTGAGGCTGGGGGTGGTTTGCGTTTGACTGGCCGTGGCCGACCAGGGCAGAATTTGCTGGGCTTTGGGCATGGACACCGGATGCCCCACCGCTGGTTCTAAAGCCATGACAGCCGGTCCGCGGGGGTCTACACCCTGGTCTCCAGCCATGTTAAGGTATTTTTCTAGCGCCGCTTTAAACTGCAGGGTATAGCGCTGCTGCCGGTGCAGGCGAGCTTTAAGATCCCGGCAACTGTCCTCGGCCTGTTGCAGGGCCGAAGTTTTTTCGCTGAAGCGCTGCTGCAACAGGGTGCATTCCCGTTCTAGTTGGGCCACCCGCTGCTGGCTAGCGTCAAGCTCTGCCTGTAGGGTTTCATTGTGAATGGTGGTGCGCCGTAGCCCATCGTTGGCAATGTCCAATTCGCTCAAGAGTTGGGCTATTTGTTGGGGTACGGCGGCGGTCTCGCCTCCCTCCAAGGTCACTCCCTGCCCCTGGTTACGTTCTACTTCCGCCTGCAGAGCGGTCTGGGAACGTTCTAGGGATTCCTCTAACTCCGCCACCCTGAGCAATAATGCGTCATTACATTGGTTTAAATCCTGGATGAGTTGAATGAGTTCTTCCGTACTAGGAGTGGCGCTATTGACAGCGGGCAGGGGACCTTCGCTGGTTGCAGGGGCCGTTTCAAGCTGCACATCAGCCAATAACTCTTGGGTTTGGAAGGAGGATGCTGCGGTTTCCTCGATGGCCATTTGCCCGGGCAACCGAACCTCTTCCCAAGCTTGGTTAGATCCAGACAATTTTTGACTGTCGGTTTCGTTGCCATCCCGCAGGCTAGCCTGATCTGGGGGCTCAGGAGTAGGGTTGATAGCATGGGTGTCAGTCATAGTCTTGCCTGATCCTGGTCGCGCAGTTTAAA
>DVEE01000437.1 GCA_015295885.1 Leptolyngbyaceae cyanobacterium M65_K2018_010 | reverse complement strand
CTAGGATGTCGAACCATCCTCGCTGGGCTTGCGCGCGTCCCATTGCTATGGTCATACGCAGACCTCCATAACGGTCAAGATCAAATCAAGTATGTACACGGAAGATAATGGCGCTAACTCTAGTCCGCAATCTCCCCTTGACACCGGGTCAAGCTGGGTGACTACGAATTATGAGTAGTGTTTACTATTCTTTACCGTAGTGATCATTATAGGGGGTGTTTTTTGTGATCCCAACCCCTGGCCGCCGATTTCCTTAAGGTTTAGTCAGCAGGGCAAATCCATGGACAGGTTTGGTATAGCCAGCCACTACACTGGATAGAGAGGAAATCCGCTGGCGGCCAGCGGCGATCGCAAACGTCCCTGAGTAATCTCCACCTATGTTCACTATTGAATTGACTTTGAAGCATACCCCGGTCCCCCTGTCTGTACAGAAGAAGGAGCAGGAGGCCGCTGATGGTCTCTATACTTCCATCGTTGGCGAGCTCCGCAGTGGCAGTGACAAACTTCTGGAACTGACCTGTGACCAGCAACCGGGCAAAAAAATCAGCGTTCTCGCCAGTGAAATTGCTTCGGTTCAAATCTTTGAAAAAACCAGCACGGCTACGGCCTCTGGTCGTCCGCCAGGGTTCTTTGCGCTCAGTGCCGATCAATAGCGGAGCCCTTGATTTTGCCAGAAGCAACCCCCATAGCCAGAGAGGCGGCGGCTATTTATGCCCAGAACTTGCAGTTTCAATGGCCCACAGGGCAGCCGGTTTTACAGGGGTGCTCCCTCAGTGTGCCGCGGGGAGAATTTTGCATGCTGTTGGGCAACAACGGCAGCGGTAAATCCACCCTGCTGAGAATTCTGGGTGGTTTACTCACCCCCCAGGCTGGCGAGTGGTGGATTGAGCCGCCGGTCGGCTTTGTCTTTCAAAATCCAGACCACCAATTGGTGATGCCCACCGTTGGCGCCGATGTGGCCTTTGGCCTGGTGGCAGAGAACCTTCCCCTAGCGGATATTCGAGCTCGGGTAGATGATGCCCTGGCCGCCATCAACTTGCTCCATCTGAAGCGCCGGCCGATTTATGCTCTCAGTGGTGGCCAAAAGCAGCGGGTGGCGATCGCAGGGGCGATTGCCCGCCACTGTCATGTATTGTTGCTGGATGAACCCACTGCCCTGCTCGACCCCGACAGCCAAATTGACCTGGTCAAGCGGGTTCGCTACCTGGTCAAAGAGCGCGGTCTGACAGCCCTGTGGGTGACCCACCGGCTGGTGGAGCTAGACTACTGCGATCGAGCCTTTTTGCTGGAATCCGGGCGGGTTACCGATGAAGGTAGTCCCGCTCGGCTAAAAACGCTGCTGCAGAGGCCCGTGGGAACAGAGTAGATTGCCTGAGGATTTGTTTAAGATTATTTAAATAGAGAGCTGCGGAGGGCTGGGGGCATGGCAAGCAGCGATTACGTTGCCAAGTTATTGGTGGATGGGTACAACATCATGGGGGCTTGGCCGCAGTTAGTGCGCATTAAGCAGCAAGCCGGCTTTGAGGCAGCTCGACGCGAACTGGTTGAGGTATTAGCGAACTATAGTGCCCGCAAAGGGCTAGATACGGCGGTTATTTTTGACGCCTACCGGGTGCGATCGCCCACTCACCAAGATGTGATCACAGCTAACCTATCGGTGTGCTACACCGCCTACGGTCAAACCGCCGATAGTTACATCGAGCGGCTTTGCGCCGAGCTACTGCATCGTCCCGCTCGATCCCACCGAGTGATTGTGGCCACCTCCGACCGCGCCCATCAACTGACCGTGGTTGGCTACGGTGCTGAGTGGATGTCAGCCCGGCAGTTGGAGCGGGATGTGCAGCACCTCCACCATCAAACCCAACAGCGGCTCCAACGGCGGCCCCAACCGACGCGGCACTCCATTCTCAGTGGCCTGGATGAGGAAGCCCGGGAAAAACTCACCAGACTTAGATTTGGGCAGCGTTAGCGCCCCTCCCTGGGGCCTCAAGAGGGTATCTAGGGAAGCAAAAATGATAGGCAGAGGGTTGTCAAGTTTACCCACTTATCGCTAGTATGAGTTTCGACCTGATCCTCAGTAGCTCAGCGGTAGAGCGGTCGGCTGTTAACCGATTGGTCGTAGGTTCGAATCCTACCTGGGGAGTTGTTAACTCTAAACGGACCGCTATGCTGGGCCTTTTTCCGCTTTCTGCCGGGTAAGGTTAAGCAATTCCATGCGGCCCAGAACCCTGAGGAATCTAAAGCAATCCTTAAGGTCAACCCTGGCCAGAAGTTTTCCTTTGGGAAAAAATAGGGGGAATGCTTATAATTTATGCAGGAAATGTATCATTGCGACATTCCTCTTTACATAGAAGTGCTAGCCTTTGAGTGACTACTTCAGGTTTGGCAAGGAGGATACTCTGAGTCAATCTGAGTGGCCCCCTCTTTGGTTTGATCAACCCGTAGTCACCCTCAAGACATGATGCCCCGTATACTCGTCATCGATGATGATCCAGCGATCGCAGAACTTGTCTCTGTGAACTTAGAGATGGCTGGGTACGATGTAAATCAAGCTGGTGATGGCGTGAAAGGTCAGGCCCTAGCTGTTCAGCTCATGCCTGACTTGATAATGCTGGATCTGATGCTACCGAAGGTGGATGGCCTCACGGTTTGTCAGCGTCTGCGGCGCGATCGGCGCACGGCTGATATTCCAGTGCTAATGCTAACCGCCCTAAGCCAGACCCAGGACAAGGTCGATGGCTTTAATGCTGGGGCAGACGACTATCTAACTAAACCCTTTGAGCTAGATGAAATGCTGGCTAGGGTGAGGGCCCTGCTACGCCGTACCGATCGCATTCCCCAGGCTGCCAAGCATAGTGAAATTCTCAACTACGGTCCACTAACCCTGATTCCCGAGCGCTATGAAGCGCTTTGGTTTGAGAAAACTGTCAAATTGACCCATCTGGAGTTTGAGTTACTGCACTGCTTGCTGCAACGCCACGGACAAACGGTTTCCCCCAGCCAAATTCTTCAAGAGGTTTGGGGTTACGAACCCAATGATGAC
>DVEE01000349.1 GCA_015295885.1 Leptolyngbyaceae cyanobacterium M65_K2018_010 | reverse complement strand
AAGGCTTTAAACAAGCCCAAGTTGGGACATCTAGCCAAGTCCGGCACCGACCCGGTGCGCCATCTGAAGGAATACCGGGTAGAGGCCACCGATGGCTACGAACTGGGTCAGGCTATCACGGCCGATACCTTTGCGGTCGGTCAGTTAGTGGATGTTACTGGTAAGAGCATTGGTCGTGGCTTTGCCGGCTACCAAAAGCGCCATAACTTTCGCCGCGGTCCCATGGCCCACGGTTCTAAAAACCATCGCCTGCCTGGGTCTACCGGGGCTGGTACTACCCCTGGTCGGGTCTATCCCGGTAAACGGATGGCTGGCCAGTTGGGCAATGCCCAGGTGACCATCCGCAAGTTGGAAGTGGTGCGGGTTGATAGCGATCGCAATCTGTTGCTGATTAAGGGAGCTATCCCTGGCAAGCCCGGTGGTTTGCTCAGCGTATCCCCCGCCAAGTGGGTAAAGGCCTAGTCCTTCAGTCTTTGAGATGGGCCAGTTTAAGAAGCGAGATCGATTTAGGGATAGGTCAAGACCATGGTTGAGTGCGCCGTAAAGGATTGGCAGGGCCAAGAAGCCGGCAAGGCTACCTTAGACCTTAAGGTGGCCCAGGAAGAAGTCGCCTCTCACATTGTCCATCGCGCCCTGGTGCGCCAGATGAATAACGCTCGACAGGGCACCGTGTCCACCAAAACCCGGGCGGAAGTGCGGGGCGGTGGCCGCAAACCCTGGCGGCAAAAGGGTACCGGTCGGGCCAGAGCGGGCTCTAACCGTTCTCCTCTGTGGCGGGGTGGTGGGGTTACCTTTGGGCCCAAGCCTCGGGATTTCAGTGTCAAAATGAATCGCAAGGAGCGGCGCTTAGCCCTGCGCACAGCCCTGCAAAGCCGAGTTGACGATCTATTTGTGGTCGAGGCCTTTGAGGATAAGCTGGATCGCCCCAAGACCAAGGATTTGATTGAGGCCCTAGGTCGGTGGGGAGTTGATACCAGTGGCCGAGTATTGCTCATCATTGCGGAAAAGCAAGAGGTAGTTTACCTCTCGGCCCGCAACCTGGAAAACGTCAAGCTGATTACCGCCCATAATCTCAATGTTTATGATTTGCTAGCCGCCGATCAACTGGTGATTACATCCCCGGCTCTGACGGCTATTCAGGAGGTTTATTGTGACTAACACCGCTGTACCCAGCTTGGCTGATTTAATTCGTCGCCCCTTGGTAACGGAGAAGGCCACCCTTCTGCTTGAAAACAGCCAGTACGTGTTTGAGGTGGATCCTCGGGCCAACAAGCTGGAGATCAAGGAGGCTATCGAGGATCTCTTTGAGGTTAAGGTCATAGCCGTCAATACCTACAATCCACCTCGGAAAAAGCGTCGTCTGGGACGCTTTGTGGGCCATCGTTCCCAATACAAGCGGGCGATTGTTACCCTAGCGCCGGGCGATTCCATTCCTCTCTTCCCCGATCTGTAACGGGTTCAGACCCAGCCTGTTTGTCGATTTTGCCGTGTAGTCAGTCAGTATTGCCATGGGCATTCGTTCTTATCGACCCTATACCCCAGGTACGCGTGAGCGCACCGTTTCTGATTTTGCTGAAATTACCCATAGCGAGCCCGAAAAGTCGCTGACTCGGTCGAAGCATCGGCCTAAGGGTCGCAATAATCGGGGGGTGATTACCTGCCGCCATCGGGGTGGGGGGCACAAGCGCCTCTATCGGGTCGTTGATTTTCGTCGGGATAAGCTGGGTATTCCGGCCAAGGTAGCTACCATTGAGTACGATCCCAACCGCAATGCTCGCATTTCGCTGCTCCACTACGCCGACGGTGAGAAGCGCTACATCCTCTGCCCAGCTGGGCTCACCGTCGGCACTTCGGTAATTTCCGGGCCAGATGCTCCCCTAGAGGTGGGTAACGCGCTGCCCCTCCACAGGATCCCCCTGGGCACCACCGTCCACAACATCGAAATGCAGCCCGGCAAAGGGGGGCAATTGGTGCGTTCTGCCGGTTCCGGTGCCCAGGTGGTGGCCAAGGAGGGTGACTACGTCACTCTCAAGTTACCGTCCACGGAGGTGCGCATGGTCCGGCGGGAATGCTACGCCACCATTGGCCAGGTCGGCAACGCAGATATCCGTAACCAAAGCTTAGGCAAGGCGGGTCGTAAGCGTTGGCTAGGTCGTCGCCCCGAGGTACGGGGTAGCGTCATGAATCCCGTCGATCACCCCCACGGCGGAGGTGAGGGTCGTGCTCCCATTGGTCGGCCGGGACCGGTAACCCCCTGGGGTAAACCAGCCTTGGGATATAAGACCCGCAAGAAGAATAAAGACAGCGATAAGTACGTAGTGCGTCGTCGCCGTCGTGTTTCGAAACGGGGACGGGGGGGACGTAATGCCTAGATCTTCGGGCTTAAGAATTGGGATGATATTGGGTTGTTCTATGGGGGCTGAATCAGCATGTCTCGCTCGTTAAAAAAAGGGCCTTTTGTGGCGGATCATTTACTCTCCAAGGTGGAAGCCCTCAACACCAAGGGCGACAAGCAGGTGATTAAAACCTGGTCTCGGGCTTCGACCATTTTGCCCCAAATGATTGGCCACACTATCGCGGTACACAATGGCCGCCAGCACGTACCGGTTTACATCACTGAACAGATGGTCGGTCACAAGCTGGGTGAGTTTGCCCCCACGCGAACGTTTCGAGGCCATGCCAAAAGTGATAAGAAAGCGCGTCGTTAGGTAGAGGAAGTTATCGAAATGGCTGTAGATACCTCTGAGCAGGTTAAGGCAGTAGCCCGCTATGTGCGCATGTCGCCCCGTAAGGTGCGGCGAGTGCTGGATCAAATTCGCGGCAAAAGCTACCGGGATGCGCTCATTATCCTCGAGTTCATGCCCTACAAGGCCTGTGAACCGGTTATCAAGGTGTTGCGATCGGCGGTCGCTAATGCCGAACACAACAATGGTTTAGACCCCGTTTCCTTGGTGATCAGCGAGGCCTACGCCGATGCTGGCCCCAGCCTACGACGGTTTCGGCCCCGGGCCCAGGGGCGAGCCTACCAAATTCGCAAGCCAACC
>DVEE01000091.1 GCA_015295885.1 Leptolyngbyaceae cyanobacterium M65_K2018_010 | reverse complement strand
TACAGAGTTGATTTTAGACACCGGAGAGCCCCTCCGTTCCCTCAGCAGTACTAAGGTGGGAGCCGTCCGATTGACCGCCCAATTTATCAGCACCAATCCGGTTAGCGACTTAGAGTTTTCTGCTCTGCGGGCCTATGTGCGGGGGATGTTGGAGCTGCCGGTCTTAGAATTGAAACAACGCCTGGCACCCCACGAGACCATGCATTTAATTGGTACCTCTGGCACCATCGAATGCCTGGCGGCCCTAACGGCCTATAAACGGCTGAACCTGGTCCCCGACCCTTTGAATGGCTATCGGATGACCTACGAGGAACTGGCGAAGCTGGTTGAGGAACTGCGACGAGCGACCTACACCGAACGCCTGGCCATGCCAGAGATGTCCCCGCGGCGGGCGGAAATTATTGTGGCCGGGGCTGTCATTCTGCACGAGGCCATGGGGCTGCTGAATGCTGACAGCATTACGATTTGCGAGCGAGCCCTGCGGGAAGGGGTGGTCGTAGATTGGATGCTGACCCACGGTCTGATTGAAGACCGAATGCAGTTCCAAAAATCGGTGCGCCAGCGCAACGTGCTGAAAACGGCCCACAAGTATAAAGTGCACCTGGACCGTTCTGAACGGGTGGCCCGTTTTGCCATGGATTTGTTTGAGCAAACCTACGGGAGTTTGCATAACTGGGGCACTCTGGAGCAGGAATTGCTTTGGGCGGCGGCTATTTTGCATAACTGCGGCCACTTTGTCAGCCACTCAGCCCACCACAAGCATTCCTACTATCTCATTCGTAATGGTGAATTACTGGGCTACACCGAAACCGAGCTAGAGGTGATCGCTAACATTGCCCGCTATCATCGGCGGAGTGGGCCGAAGAAAAAGCATGAGAACTTTCGTAATTTGCCTACGCGCTACCATCGCCAACTGGTGACTCAGCTCAGTGCGCTATTGCGGGTGGCCGTGGCCCTAGACCGACGCGGCATTGGCGCAGTAAAAAGTATTCACTGCTATTTTGATGCGGAGGCCCATGTGCTGAATTTAGACGTTGTACCGGCTCGTGATGGGGAAGATTGTGCCTCTGAACTGTGGAATTTAGACTACAAAAAAGAGTATTTTGAGCAGGTGTTTGAAACTAAGCTGGTGCCTCGGTTAGTGCGTTGAGATAGGAGTAGCTCTGTGTCGAAAATTCAGCAAATTGTTGGGACTGGAATTCCCCTCAGGGGCAATGATATTGATACCGATCGCATCATTCCGGCTCGGTTTCTAAAATGTGTCACCTTCGATGGTCTAGGAGCCCAGGTCTTTGCTGACGATCGGGCGGCCCTGGCCGGTCGTCACGTTTTTGATTTACCCCAGTACCAAGGGGCTGCGATTCTAGTGGTGAATCGCAACTTTGGCTGTGGATCGTCCCGGGAACATGCTCCCCAGGCCATTGCCCGCTGGGGTATTCAGGCCATTGTGGGGGAAAGCTTTGCGGAGATTTTCTTTGGTAATTGCGTAGCCATCGGTATTCCCTGTGTAACCGCAAGCCCGGCAAGGGTTACCGCTCTTCAGGATGCCTTAGAGGCGAACCCGAGCCTCCAGCTCAGCCTGGATCTGGAGACTTTGCAGGTGCAGTTTGGTCAACAGGTTGAGCCCGTTGCCATGGTCGATGGGGTACGACAGGCCTTTTTAGCGGGTACCTGGGATGCCTGTGGTCAGTTGGTGGCAAATGCTCCGGCGATTCAGGCCACGGCTAGTCAGCTCCCTTACCTGGCTTGGTAGGCGCCCATTCAGCCGATCAAACTTCATCCCATAGAAAAAGCATTGCCTCGGGCAATGCCTCGATGGAGTTGAGTCCGTCGTTCTCAGGTCCAAGCCGGGAATGCCGGTTAGCTGCGGGCCACGGGCAGGTCGGCGTGGTGCCATTGGAGCATGCCGCCGCGCATACTGGCCGCTTGTTTAATACCTTTGCGGTTGAGGATGACCGTGGCCTGGGCAGATCTCCGTCCGGATTTGCAAACCGCCACGATTGGTTGGTCGGTGGGGACTTCTGCAATTCGTTGATCCAATTCCTTTAGGGGCAGCAGCTGAGCGTTGCTAATATGCCCCAGGGCATCGTTGAATTCTTCCACTTCCCGCACATCTAGAACATGGACTTGGCCGAGGTTTTCGGCTACCCACTGGGGATCAATTTCCTTGATGCCGGCGTAGGTTTGGCGCACGGGTCCCCAGTCGGCAATGGCGGGCATCGTGCCATCTTCGGTGCGACCGCAGATGCAGTTAGCGGGAATGGCGATGTCAATTTTTTTGGGGTGGGGTAAGCCGAGGTTTTCCATGTAGCCGACGAAGTCGCCCTCGTCCGCTTCACCGCCGATGCGAGGGTTGTACTGTTTTTCTTCCCCCACGGTGGAAACCGTCCGCCCGCTGTAGTCGTGGGCGGGCCAAACTAGACAATCGTCGGGCAGAGTGAAGATTTGCTCGGTAATCGAGCGGTACATGGTGTGGGCATTACCCTGCTGGAAGTCGCAACGGCCAGCACTACGAATCAGCAGGCAGTCGCCGGTGAAGGCCATGGAGTGGTCGTCGAGCACGTAGGTGATGCAACCATCGGTATGGCCGGGGGTAGCTCGTACCTCTAGGGAGCGATTGCCAAACCTCACCACATCTCCGTGGTCGAGCAGATAGTCGGCCCCGGTCACCATGTCGCCGTAGCGTCCGGAGATGCCAATCTTAGCGCCGACGGCCTGTTGCATTAACCAGGCTCCGGTGACATGGTCGGCGTGGCAGTGGGTATCGAGGGTATAGAGCAACTTCAGGTCCAGTTCTTCCAACAGAGCGCGATCGCGCAGGTGCTGTTCAAAGACGGGATCTATCAGCACCGCTTCCCTAGACACTGGGTCGGCCAGCAGGTAGGTGTAGGTCGAGGAATCCGCATCATACAGTTGGCGAAAGATCAGGGATTTTTCCACAATGCAATACTCCAGTGCATGGAACTACAAATGGGATAGGGGACTACCATTTACTATATAACCAAGTAGTCATTTTGTGACTGATGCTTTGTGGCTTAGGTTGGA
>DVEE01000457.1 GCA_015295885.1 Leptolyngbyaceae cyanobacterium M65_K2018_010 | reverse complement strand
ACCCCCGCCCGCCGCCTCACCTGGGTGGTGGGCAACGCCGTTGCCGAAGCCTTTCAGCCCCTGGTGGATCGCCTCAATCAGGTGGAAGGCTTGACCGTGCACCTGGCGGCCCTGGCCAGCGACTATTGGGGGCGAGAGATAACGGTCACGGGGCTGCTGACGGGCCACGATCTGATCCTGGGTTTGCAAAACCGTTGCCTTGGCGATGCCCTGCTGCTGCCTACGGTGATGCTCAAGCCCAGCGACTCCGGCGACCCGCAAACCACGCTGTTTTTAGATGACATGAGCGTGGCCGAGTTGAGCCAACGGTTGAACTGTTTGGTCATACCCATTGAGGACACGGACGCCCTAATGCAACGTTGCATGGCTCCAGTGGCTGCGACCACCTTTGCCCAAGGGCACCCTGCCGCGGGTTATTGGACTCCTTCATGAGAGGACGGCGGCCCGTTCCCCGCTGATATTTGAACTAAACGGTTTAGTTTGTTATAACGGGTCAGGGGGAGGCGGCTTGATACCAAGCCGATTTTCCTGGTATTTATTCCTAGGGTTGATGAAACTCTGTTTGTTCTAGCTGCCCCGATCCAGATATGCTAAGACCTTGAAGTTAAGCATCTTGATGCGTGCGCCTTGGTTTCCAGTTGGCCTTTGCTGATGAGTTTGTGGTGGGTATGGGTGACTCTTTACGTCGCAGCTTGAGAATTTTGGTTATCGGCACAGCTCTGGCCATCCTGCCCGCTGTAGCGGTTACGGCCGCTGAAGACTCCCCTTTTCGCAGGCTGCAGCTCCGGACCCAGCAGCGAACCCAGGCTCCAGCCCAGCAGGCGAACCCAGGCTCGGACCAGTCTGCCCTGACCGAAGATCAGACTCCCGAGGAAACGGCCCTAACCAATCTGCCGGACGAGGGCTCAAACCTAGCCCAAACCCTAGAGCCCGGGGAAGAGCCTGTGCCCCTACAGTCGACGCCTCCACCCACCTCAGCCATGCCTGGGGTGCTTTCGCCAACGGGCATTCCCCAGTCTGAGCGGCCTACGGACCAAGGGTTTGAAACCCCTCCCGACTATCTCAGCCCCGCTCCTAATCCTCTCTTGCTCCCCACCCAGCCTGCCCAGGTAGAAATTTTAGGAACCCAGCCCATTTCCCTGGCCACGGCGATCGACTTGGCCTTTCGCAACAGCGAAGACCTGCAAATTGCTTTTCTGCAGCTCGAGCGCAGTCGTGAGGGGTTACGGGCCGAACAGGCTCTGCTTTATCCGACGGCGGATTTGGGGGTGGGGCTGCGAGCCACCAACGAAACCGTCCTTGGCCTGGGGCCTGACGATACCAACATACAGCTGGATGGGGGCGTTAGGGCGGACTACGACCTGGGGATTTCGGGGGAGCGGTCGGCCCGCATTCGAGCGGCGGAAGAGCAGGTGCGGCTCTCAGAACTGGAGGTGGAGCGCATCCGCGAGGAACTGCGGTTGAGCACCATCAACGAATACTATGCGGTGCAGCAGGCGATCGAGCAAATTCGGATTAACCAAACCTTTCTCGATGAAGCCGAGCGTAATCTCCGCGATACCCAGCTACGGGAAGAAGTGGGGGTGGGCACCCGTTTTGATGTGTTGCGGGCGGATGTGCAGGTGGCCAATGCACGCCAAAGCTTGACCCAGTCGATTAGCGATCGCGAGATTGCCCAACGCCAGTTGGCCCGGCGGTTAAATGTGCCCCCCAATATCAACCTCACCACCCTGGCGGTGGAGATTGCGGGTACCTGGCCCCTGTCCCTGGAGGAGAGCATTGTGCTGGCCTTTCAAAATCGGGCAGAATTGGAGCAATTTCTGGTGGAACGAGACTTTAACGAGGCCCAACGGCAGGTTTCCCTGTCTGCAACCCGCCCCAACCTAGGCCTGTTTGCCCGCTTCAATGGGTTAAGTCTTTTGACTTCCCCCAATCTTCCCAACAGCGCAGATACGGGCTTTTCCGTGGGGGCCGAGTTAAATTGGCGCTTGTTTGACGGTGGAGCCGCCCGAGCCCGAGCGGCTCAAAATGAGCTCGACATTCAAACCGATGAATTTGAGTTCGAAAATGTGCGCAACCGCATTCGGCTGGAGGTGGAAGAAGCCTACTACACCCTGCAGGCTAATCAGGCCAACATTAGTACCGCCACCCTGGCCGTGCAGCAGTCTGCGGAAGCCTTAGACTTAGCCAATTTGCGGTTTCAGGCTGGGGTGGGGACCCAGTTAGATGTGCTGGTGGCGACCCGGGAACTGACCGAAGCCCAGGGAAATTTAGTTCGGGCGGTGCTGGACTATAACCGGGCCCTGGCTCGTCTGGAACGGGCCGTAAGCAATTTAGCTACGGCGCAGCGGTGACCTGGCGGACGCCATTAGTCTCGCTGGGAGCAGAGCCGCTCAATCACCTGCTCAGCGGTCATCAGGCGCTTTAGGACGACCTGGCCGATGGTGGTTTGGCTGCCGTTTTCGGGTTTGACCTCGACCATGAGTACCGTCTCTTCTACCTGGTAAAGCCAGAGGATTTCTCCCTGTTCGCGAATGGAAAGGTTCAGGCGGCGAATGTAGGGCTTCCGCTGCCAGGCCAGTTCATTCCAAAGCCCGCCAAACTCCCAGACCCGGCCTGTCGTCCAACCGTCAGATAGAAAAAAGTACTTCACCGCTTACTTTGCCCCACCGTGTTCTATGGCATTATCCATCGTCCTTTGCTGCTTACACGAGGGATTTTGTAGAGGGTGACCCTTGAGGTTAGCCCCGGTTACCCGGTCAGACCGCGGCCTGACCCCAAGAGTTAACCCCAGGTTAGTCCAACCATCCGATAGTGGAAGGGATCCTTTGGGGCGGCTGGCTATGACCCTCGATCTGGTGCTTTTGCTCAAAGACCATCCAGAAATTGTTTTGTTTGTATTGCTGGCGTTGGCCTATCTGATTGGCCGCATTTCTATTGGACCTTTGGAACTGGGTGCTCCGCCAGGCATGTTGATTGCGGGCTTAATCTTTGGCCACCTGGGGTTCACGGTGTTGCCTGGCATTGAGACCCTGGGGCTATTTTT
>DVEE01000113.1 GCA_015295885.1 Leptolyngbyaceae cyanobacterium M65_K2018_010 | reverse complement strand
GAAACTGCCGCAGCCGGCGCGGCGTAAAGTCCAACACTGACTCGTGGTTAAACCAAATCCGCCCCTGGAGATCGGTGGTTTTGGGCAAAAGACGCAACATGGCTCGGCCCAGGGTCGATTTACCGCAGCCCGATTCCCCCACCAGGCCCAGCTTTTCCCCAGGGGCGAGAGCCAGGGACACTCCATCCACGGACCGTTGAGCCTGACCAGGGTAGGTCACGGAAAGATTTTCGAGGCTTAAGAGAGGCTCTGGCATAACCGGCGGCATTGGCAAGCAGACAGATAGGGACGAATCAGGGAGAGGCCCCGCGTAACCGGAGTCCGAGAGTTCGAGAGAGCCCGCAGGGGAAAGGGTGAACACCGGTGCGGGAGGCGGGCCTAAGGGCCCATTACTGATCAAAGCGGCGCATCAGGTAAGCGACCCCAAAATCCCCATTGGGGTGATCCTCCAGCAGGTCAGCCAGCTCAAAAATACGATGGGCGATGTCCGCTCCTAGCTTATCGAGAATTGCCTGTTTTTCCCGTTCACCATGCTCAAGCTCCCGCACTAGCGCCTGCCACTCAGGCGAGAAGATGTATTCCAGGTGGGTGTGCAGGTGGAGTTGTTGCAGCACCTCCCATTCCCCCGCATCGCACCAGATGCCCTTACAGTTAGGACAGCGTTCTACATAGAAGGAACCTTGCGGTAGATTGATTCGCCCCCGGGCCAGGTAGCTACGACAATCTGGGCAGAGGGCGGCCCGATTATCCAGAGCTGCCGGTTGAAAGTCCGTCCTTAGGGCCAGGGGAAGTATAGCCACCTGAATCGGTGCATCGGGGTCCACCTGCTGTCGCTGCCAAGGCAGATAGCGCTCGGTCGACAGCCAGGCGCCCCCACAGCTGGGACAGGCTTTGGCGGTGAGACCCGGAGCAATCTGGCTGTCTTGAAGGTCGATATCCCCTTCCTTAGGACACTGGTACAACACAAGATCTCCCAACTGAATTAATGGTAAGGGTCGAATAGGGCCTGGCTGCTCTCGACCGAATTTTAACTATTAAACCACCCTAGCTGACGGATAGGGCCCGGTTCTAGGTGCGACGCGGTGGGTTGCGCCGCTGCGGTAGGGGCATTTTCACCCGGCCAATTAACCGGGGCCGTATCCACCCCAGATCTGAACCCAGGTCCCTACCGCTGGAACCAGGCGGCCAGGGCTAAAGCCAAGGCATCGGCGGCATCGTCGGGGCGAGGAATGTGGTCCAGGCTTAATTCTCGGGCTACCGCCTGCTGGACATCGGCTTTATCGGCATTGCCGTAGCCCGTCAGGGCTTGCTTCACCTGGGCCGGAGTAAACTCCACCAGGGGCAACCGATGCTGGGCCAGCACCAGCATAATCACCCCCCGGGCTTGGGCCACCAAAATCGTATTGCCCATGCGGTAGAAGAAAAATTTCTCGATCACCACCAGGGTGGGGGTGAACTGGCTAATCAGGCTATGGAGGTCGTTGTAGATGGTACAAAGGCGATCGCCCACCGGTGTATTGGCGGGGGTGGCAATCGCCCCAAAGTCGACCACGGTTACCCCAGCCGGTTCATGGACCGAGTCCCTGGCGGCTTCAATCACCCCAAAGCCTAAAATGGCCAGCCCCGGATCCAACCCCAGAATGCGATCGCCCATCTGAGCCGGGCCTAGCGGGCTGCCACCGGCGACTGCCGCCCATTTGCTGAGGCCTCGTCGGGGTCAGCCAGGCCAAAGACTTTGCAGAAAACCTTTTCCACTTTGTAACCCGAGTCAATGCTCTCCAGGGGATCTTTCCGCAACCGGTGGCGCAGACAGAGCACAATTACCCGGCGAATATCCTCCAGGGTGACTTCGGTGCGGCCCTCGTAGGCGGCCAGGGCCTTAGCCGCTCGGTTGGTAACAATATCGCCCCTCAACCCATCGACATCTAGCTCTGAACAGACCTGAGAAATGCGGACCCGATCGGCGTGGTCGATGGTGACTTGCGGCAGACGGTTTTGGGCTTCCACCAGGCGAGCCTGCAACTCATCCTGCTGCTTCTGATGCTGAGCCAAGTAGGCCACCGGATCCTGATCAAACTCGGAACGCTGCTCAACAATCTGAACTCGCAGTTCTGGATCCCGCACCGTGCGAATTTCAGCATGCATGCCAAAACGATCCAGTAACTGGGGCCGTAACTCTCCCTCTTCGGGGTTGCCAGACCCCACCAAAACAAACTGGGCCGGATGACGAATCGAAATCCCCTCGCGCTCAACGGTGTTCCAGCCCGAGGCGGCGGAATCGAGCAGCACATCGACCAGGTGGTCGTCGAGCAGGTTGACCTCATCCACGTATAAAATGCCGCGATTGGCCTTTGCCAACAGGCCCGGTTCAAAGGCCTTAACCCCTTCTGAGAGGGCTTTTTCGATATCGATGGTGCCACATACCCGGTCCTCGGTGGCCCCCAGGGGCAGATCCACCATGGGTACCTTTTTGGTAGTCACCACCAGGGTACTGGGGTCTCGCTCTGCGAGTAGATCCGGATCCTGGGGAGCGCGATTGAAGGGGTCATCGGCGACCACCTCAATTTCCGGGAGTAGATCGGCCAAGGCCCGAATAGTCGTAGATTTGCCCGTGCCGCGATCGCCCATAATCATCACCCCGCCAATTTTGGGGTCAATGACATTCAGCAACAGAGCCAACTTCATGTCATCCTGACCGATGACAGCGGTAAAGGGAAACACCACACGCCGAGGCGAGGTGGCTGGAAGAGCAGGGGCGGCAGCAGTAGAACTCACTAGGGTTTCTGAGGGAATGAAGGCACAACAACAAGCAGAATAACGTTCATTGTGCCATAGGGATCACGCGCAAACGTGCCGATGTTCTCGAGGCCCGGGGGGATGGAGCTCTGGGCCTGTAGAACAGACGGGCCCCCAAATCTCTGCAAAGCTTCTTTCAATAGGGTCTAAACCGAGGTGGAGAGCCCCTTAACCCGATAGCCAATATCTCGCCGATAGTACATATTTTCAAAGCAAATCTGGTCAATGGCCTGGTAGGCCTTGGCCAAGGCGGC
>DVEE01000254.1 GCA_015295885.1 Leptolyngbyaceae cyanobacterium M65_K2018_010 | reverse complement strand
GTGTGTGTACTTTCTTGTGGTCACCCCTTAACATCGGACAAGTAGTTGTCGTCGCCTGCCAAGGTAATTGGCACCTGACAGGTCACCAGCGGTTCCATGCTTCCGTCGTTGCTTGGCCATAGCCTTGGCCTCCTGAGCGCTATCCCTCAAGCTTACTCACACAAACTTGGGTGGAACTAGGAGCACTCCACTAGATCTACGCCTTCCTTCTGCATACAATAGACTGTATACAAGGGGCCAAGGAGCCCTCTGCTCTGTTAAGATTTCTTTAAAATTTCACCCCTCAAGATTTAGCCCCATGACCCTGCTGCAAACCCTCTATGTCAATGGCAAGCGCCTCAACCAGAGCATTGATGACCTCGCTCAAATTGGGCAGCTTGCCAACGGTGGCATTTGCCGGCTGGCCTTTAGTGCCGAGGATCTCCAAGGTCGGGAGTTGGTGCGGCGCTGGATGGTCGAGGCGGGCCTGGAGGTGCGCATCGACACCGCGGGCAACATGATTGGCCGTTTGCCAGGGAAGCTGAAGCTGCCAGCCCTGGCCACCGGATCCCACATTGATACGGTACCCTGTGGGGGAAAATTTGACGGCAACTTGGGGGTTTTAGCCGGGCTCGAGGTGGTCCGTACCCTGCAAGAAAAGGGAGTCACTCTCAACCATCCCCTGGAAGTTATCGTGTTTGCCGATGAAGAAGACACCATGATCGGTAGCCGCGCCATGGCGGGAACCGCATCCCTCAATGCGGCGGACTACCACCGCAAGGATGGTCGCCCCATGGATGAATGCGTTAACCAGGTGGGCGGCAACTGGCTCCAGTTGGCCCAGGCCCGTCGCACCCGACAAGATATTTGTGCCTTTGTGGAACTCCATGTGGAGCAGGGTGGTGTGCTGGAAACCGCCGGTCGGCAAATCGGAGTGGTTCAGGGGGTAGTGGGGATGCAGCGCTACCGCATCGACATTACCGGTCGCCCCAACCATGCCGGTACCACTCCCATGGATCAACGCCAGGATGCTCTGGTGGCGGCCGCCCGGGTGGTGCTGGCGGTCAATCGTTTGGCCACCCAACCTCCCGGCGATCGCGTGGCTACGGTTGGGGCTTTGCAGGTTTCTCCCAACGCTGCCAATATTGTGCCGGGGCGGGTAGAGGCCAGTCTGGATGTCCGCGACCTGGATCAGGCTGTTATTGATGACCTGGTCGGCAACCTTAGGGCGGAAATGGCTGCGATCGCCGAGGCCACCCATACTCACATCGAGCTGGTGCCCCAACTAAATGTAGCCCCTAGCCCGGCGGCTCCCCACATTCAGGCCACCATTGCCGAGGTTAGTGCCGGCCTGGGGTTGAGTTCCATGTCCATGCCCAGCCGAGCGGGCCACGACGCCCTGGAAATGGGCCGCTTCACCGATATGGGGATGATTTTTGTGCCCAGCGAAGGCGGCTGGAGCCATTCTGAGGTGGAATATACCACGCCGGAGGAGTGCACCCAGGGGGCCAATGTGTTGCTGGAAACCCTGCTGCGTTTGGATCGCCACTACAGCTAGATCGCGGCCATGTTAGTTCGCCGCTACAACGAGTAGCCGTGCTCAGTCAAAAACTCCAGGGATAGGGTGGTTTCCAAGGCTGACCCGACCGAGTCGTCTCGCCTCCCCTGGAGGAACTTTTCCACATACTTGCCGAGCAGGTCGCCTTCCAGGTTGACTGGCTGTCCCGGTTGTAGGTACTGCAGGGTAGTTTCCCGGTAGGTCACGGGGATCACCGCCACCGAAAACCAGTCCCCCCTGGGACTGCAATCGGCTACGGTGAGGCTAATCCCATTCACCGCGATGCTGCCCTTGGGGACCAGGTAACGAGCCACCCGGGGATCGGGCACCGTAAAGCTGAGTTCCCAGGCATTGTCGGTCGGTTGGGCTTTGGCCAATAGGCCACGACCATCAATGTGGCCGGTAACAAAGTGACCGCCAATTTTGCCCCCCGCCCGCAGGGAAGACTCCAAATTGACCCAGCTACCCTCCGGCAATTCGCCCAGGGTGGTGCGGGCCAGGGTTTCCGGGGAAACATCGGCCCTAAATCCCTGGGCCGTGATAGCTTCCACCGTCAAGCAGATGCCATCGACGGCAATGCTATCCCCCAGCTCCAAATCTGCCAGGAGAGGATGAACGGAGTCCGGGTAGCGAATGTGGAGTTCTCCGTTGCCGCGGTGGAAAAGATGACCCAGGGACTGAATTAAGCCGGTGAACATGGTGGGGGGCTTCCAGGTTGGTTAAATGCCATCGATCGTTAGGGCAAGCAGTCAGGATGGCCAGGGTTGAATGGGCGGCATCCGCAGGTGGGGCCAAAGGCGGTCTCCAGGGGCTCTACCAGGCGGGGGAAAGCCTGCTCCTAGTGTAAACGGCCTGTCCATCGCCTAGGGCGTTACCAATCAGCCGGGGGGAGCCAGGCAGCCCACTGGCTGAACCAAAATCTCCGCTTTGGCCCTGCCCATGGAGGTCGTGATCAGGGCATACTGAGATATCCATAAAATTTTGCTGTGGGATAGGTCTTCTAAATCCGTTAGTCGATAAGCTTACATAGGCAGGCTCAATCCTTCTAGTTCATGGGTCCAAGAGGCTAAGCCAATGATTGAAATGAAAGTCGCCGGCATTGCTCTTGACGCGGTATCGCGCAGTCCGGTCATACTGCTGCGAGATACCACCGACCGGCGTCAGCTTCCCATTTACATTAGTCGTGAACAGGCCGGTTCTATTATTGGGGCTTTAGAAAATCAGGTTTCCCCTCGCCCCCTGACCCACGACCTGTTCGTGAATCTGCTGGAAGATTGGGAAATGACCCTAGAGCGGGTGGTGATCCACGCTCTGCGGGATAACACCTTCTACGCCCTGCTCACACTGGCGAAGGGAGATACCCGGCGAGAGTTGGATGCCCGCCCCAGTGACGCGATCGCCATTGCCCTGCGCCTGGATGCCCCCATTTGGGTGATGGAGGAAGTGGTGGCGGAAGCCTCTATGCCCGTCGATCGGGACGCCGACGAAGCTGAAAAACAAGCCTTCCAGGAGTTTTTAGAAAATCTCAGTCCCTCTGACTTTATCCAACGCGGGGGGCGCCCTTCCACCAGCAACGATACCTTTGAGAGCTAACCCGGGGTCGTGCCCTGGGTCACCATCCTGTGGAACTCGATGTTGCTCATACCACGGGGACTGAGCCCCATCCCTTTTAGGTTGGACCATGCACTTTAGACGGTTTGGGCGCACGGAGTTGCACCTGTCAGTCTTTTCCTTAGGGATGATGCGCTGCCTGGCCGCTCAACCGGTGTTTGAGGCTACCCTGAGGCGAGCCCTGGACCTGGGCCTTAACCACATCGAAACCGCCCGTGGCTATGGCACCAGCGAGCGCTGGTTAGGGCAATGGTTGAAGGACAACGGTCGGCCCGAGGGGCTGGTGATTACCACCAAGATTCCCCCCCAGCCTGACCAGGAGACCATGGCCCGACACATCGACGATTCCCTGGACCGCCTCCAGGTGGATCGGATTGATTGTTTGGCCATCCACGGCCTGAACACCTGGGACCATTTGGCCTGGGTGCAGCAGCCCCAGGGCTGTATGGCCGCCGTCAGGCAGGCCCAGGAACAGGGCCGGATTGGCCATGTCGGCTTTTCCACCCACGGTTTTCGGGAGGTGGTCGAAGCCGCGATCGCCACCGACCTGTTTGCCTTTGTGAACCTGCACTACTACTTTTTCTTCCAGCGCCAGGCCGCCGCCCTCAACCTGGCTCGCCAGCTGGATCTGGGTCTATTCATCATTTCCCCAGGGGATAAGGGGGGTATGCTCTACACTCCCCCAGACCAACTGCGGCAGCTCTGCCAGCCCTTCGAGCCTCTAGCCTTGACCTACCGCTGGCTGCTCAGCAACCCAGCCATTACCACCCTGAGCACCGGCCCCGCCCATCCCGAGGAATTAGAGTTCCTGGTCGACCTAGGCCACCAAACCCAGCCCCTGACCCCCCCAGAAGCCGCTGCCCTGGCCCGTCTGGAAGCTCACCAGACGGCTACTCTAGGTCCCGATCAATGCCGCCAATGCTATCAGTGCCTGCCCTGCCCAGAGGAAATTCATATTCCCGAGGTGTTGCGACTGCGGAACTTGACCCTGGCCTTTGATATGCAAGCCTATGGACAATACCGCTACGGCATGTTTGAAAATGCCGGGCACTGGTTTCCCGGTCGTAAAGCCCATCGCTGCACTGACTGCGGCGACTGTCTACCCCGTTGCCCCGAGCACCTACCC
The DNA here is from genome assembly GCA_015295885.1 of Leptolyngbyaceae cyanobacterium M65_K2018_010. Classification (GTDB taxonomy): domain Bacteria; phylum Cyanobacteriota; class Cyanobacteriia; order Phormidesmidales; family Phormidesmidaceae; genus Nodosilinea. The sequence goes on along the minus strand of DVEE01000254.1, from coordinate 7,365 downwards.
ATTCCCAGCCTATTGCGCGATACCCACGATCGCCTCAAAGGCCCCCACCGCCGCCGCCTCTGGGATGCCTAAGGAGTGGCTATTGCCAGACCTCAACCAACGGCTATTGGCCATTTCCCCAATCCGCACCCGTCTCTGTTGGCCCCCATGGGCCTGAAGAAGAGCAATAATCGCTAAGAATTCTTTACCATAGGGTTAACCTGGTAAATTTCTCCTAGTCCCCTATCAACAGCCCGTGGAAGAACAAAAGCAACCGTCAGAAGTCATTACCCTGCTCTCTAACCGGGAGCTAGAAAAAATGCGGAAGGCCTGTCAAATGGCCGCTCAACTCTTGGATTATTTGACACCCTACGTTAAACCGGGAGTCAGTACGCTGGAACTGAACGACCTGGCGGAAGCCTGGACCCGCAAGCGCGGCGCCATTAGTGCGCCCCTGGGCTATGAGGGCACGGTGATGCCCTTTCCCAAGTCCATCTGCACCAGTGTTAACGAGGTCATCTGCCACGGTATTCCCAGGGCCGATGAGATCCTTAGAGACGGTGACATCATCAACATCGATGTCACCCCCATCGTAGACGGCTACCACGGCGACACCTCCCGTACCTTCCTAGTCGGTACCCCGGCCCCGATCGCTCAGCGGCTGGTGGAGGTAACCGAGGAATGTATGTGGCGAGGGATTCGGGCGGTTAAACCCGGTGCTCGCATTGGTGATATTGGCGCTGCTATTCAGGAATACGCTGAAGCCGAGGGCTTTTCCGTGGTGCGGGACTTTGTGGGCCATGGCGTCCATCGTATTTTTCACGCCGCACCTCAGATTCCCCATTACGGGGTGCGGGGCAAGGGCAAAAAACTGCGCCCTGGCATGGTCTTCACCATCGAACCGATGATTAACCTCGGTTCCCATGAGGCGGAAATTTTGGCCGACGGCTGGACCGCTCTGACCGTAGACCGACAACTTTCCGCCCAGTTTGAACACACCGTAGCCGTGACTCAAACCGGTGTAGAGGTGCTGACCCTCTCTCCGGCCAAGGTTTTAGCCTAGGCCCCATCCTGGCTATGCAAAGCCATCCCAGGTTCTCCCAAAATCCCTTTGGAGGGGTGGCAAATGGCTGGCCTGGGGCAAATTTTTAATCTCTTTTTTGAGCAAAAGACTAACATTTACATTGACCTGGCCCGCTGGCATAGCCATCGGCCAGTTTAATCATCCTTAGGGACGCATGCTCATGGGGCCCATTGACCATCTACCGAATGATCCCAACCCTCAGTCTGAGCCTCGTCGGCCTGAGGAAGTCTTACAAGCCTTAAGTCAAGACCTGGATCTACTCCGGGCGAAACTCTCTACCCAACTGGGCTCAGAGATTGCGGCCTTAGAACGGCGAAAACAGGACCTGATGGTTGATATTGAAGCCCTTGAGCAGGACTTTACCGAGCTGCAAACCCAGTATCAGCAGTTGCAGGCCATCCACACCCAGACTCTGACCGAGCAACAGCAGGCCCAGCAACAGGTGTGGGCTAAGCGTCTGGCCCAGGCCCTGGCCACCCATCTCCAGGCCCGCTTAGAGGCGGCTCTACTGCCGCCGACCCAGACCGGTAGCGTCAATGCCCTGGCTACCTTTACCGAAACCAGCCAGCGCCTAGCTGCCCTGGATACCACCCTGCACCAAACTCTGCAATCGCTGCAGCAGGATCTGAATAGCTACCAAAGTAGCCTGTCTCAGCAGGTGAGCCGCATGCAGTCGATGGAACAGCAGGGGGAAGCCATTCTTGAGGCCCTGGTCACGCGTCTGAGTTACCACCTGCAGCAACAGATGGTGCAACCCTCGATGGCCGCTAGGGATGCCACTAACGGGCATCGAAGCCTCGCTTTGCCTACCCTCGCCAACCCAGAGGCCTACCCTGCGGGAGGCCAGGCAGGTTCGATAACCCCGGCAATGGGGCCAGCGGCACTGATGGCTCCTCAGCCGGCTACGCCCTTCCGCTCAACGCTGTCCACCCACCCTTCCGGATTTAGACCAGCGGGACCGGGTCGGGCGGCGGCGCCCCGGGGGCAATGGTCTGAGGCTCCCCCCCCGGCCCGCGGTAGCCGTAGCCTGCCCCTGGGGCTTTGGCTGGTGATGCTGGCTACCCTGGCCTTGGCCCTGCACTACGTCCTGGTGGGTTTAATGGGTTACGGAGGGGAAGTCTTGGGGCGGTGGGCTGTCCCCGGTGTCTTTCCCCTCACTTTCCCCAATACGTTAATGCTGCTGTGGCTGCGTATGGTAGTGGTGGTGCCGCTGCTAGCCGTGGTGGCGGTGCGGTTGCGCCCGCCCTTGGGGGAAGATCTGACCCAGCTCTGGAACAGCCAGGACAAGCGCCCCCTGATGCAGGTTCTCGCCAGTGGCAGTTTTTTATTTCTAGCTCAGGTGTTGATTTACATGGCCATTGCTGAGGTGGGGCCTGGGGTGGCGATCGCACTCTTGTTCATGTACCCACTGCTGACGGTGCCCCTAGCCTGGTTCCTATGGGGCGATCGCCCCACGCCGCTACGATTGGTGGTCATGTTTGCCATCACGATGGGGGTGGTGTTTACCGCCCTGCCCCGCCTCTACAGCGAGGCCTCTGGATGGGGCATCGGGGCCGCCATTGTGGCTAGCACGGCCTTTGCCCTGCACCTGACGGCCAAGCACCTTAGTATTCGGCGCTTAAGTAGTCGGCGCTTACACCCAGTTTCCCTCAGCCTGATGCAGTTTGCCACGGTGTTGGGGCTCACCAGCGGGTTTTTAATTGTGGCCTCGCTGTTTGGGCTGTCACCCAGTCAACCCAGCAGCCAACTGGGTCTCTACCTGGGGGGACTGGGGCTGGGGCTTTTCACCCTACTCAGTTCTCTGTTTCACCACTCTGGGGCCAGTCATCTAGGATCCGCTAGGGCTGACATTGTCACCGCCAGTGGCCCAGTGGTGACGGCGGTGCTGGCCTATCTGCTCATCCCCGGTGAACAATCAGCCCTCCAGTTTATTCAGTGGATGGGGGTGGTGCTGGTCACCCTGGGGGTGATTTCTCTCAGCCTGGAACGGTTGGCAAACCTAAAACGGACGGCCCCTGGCGCTGAATAACGGGGTTCGGCCCCACTGTCCTGACGTTCCACCGGGGGTTGGGGCAGAGGGCCCGCCTAGGAGTACAGCCGCAAACGGGAGGCTACCCGGGGTGGGAACCCCGGAATCCTGGCGATATAACCTCTCTGGCTTGGGGAAGACGAGCAGAATTCGATACACTGATGAGGTGATTAATCGTTGATGACTTAATTTCTTTGAGTGCAGTTCATGACTTGGGTTATGTCAAAAGCGATCCTATCTGCCACTACCTTAGCCCCTGAAAAAACCAGCCAAACTACCCGTCAGCCTTACCCTAACTACAAAATCATTGTCCTTGATGATGACTTCAACACCTTTCAGCATGTGGCTGAGTGCTTGATCAAGTACATTCCTGGCATGAGCAGCGATCGGGCCTGGAAGCTCACTAATCAAGTCCATTACGAAGGACAAGCAACGGTTTGGGTGGGGCCCCTAGAGCAGGCAGAGCTTTACCATGGTCAACTCACCCGGGCTGGCCTCACCATGGCTCCCCTAGAAAAAGCCTGACCCTTCCCCTGAGTTTAAATTTTTCCTCATTACCCCTAATTCACGGTTGGCATTTATGACACAAGCCCCGGACGGTCGTTTAGTTTGGAATCACTCCACCCATCTTCCCGGTCTTATTCCCATTCTCGAAAAATTGATCGAGCAGCCCGGCATTGGCACGGTCACTCCGGGGGTGATTGCCCAGGTTAGGGCTCATTCCCCGGAACTGAGGATTAAGGTATCGGTTCCCCTGCGGGGTGGATTTAAGTTGATTGCCCGCAAAGGCAAAACCGTCCAGGAAGTGTTTGTGCTGACTGAATTGGATCAGGTCCATCTGGAAGCGGCGGTGGCTAAGGCCATGCAGGCGGTGGCCTGACAGTGGCATCCTCGGCTGCTTCCGACTCCCGGGTGGCCGAAGGACAGGCCCAGTTTCGGGTCCAGTCGGCCTTTTATCGACCGGCTAGTACCGTGGCCCGCGACCTGGCTGTGCTGGCCGCAGCGGAGTATCGACAACGGCAGGGGCAACTGCGGGTGCTCGATGCTATGACTGGCTGTGGGGTGCGACCCTTGCGGTACATTTTAGAGGCTAAAGCGGATTGGGTTTGGGCTAATGAGGGCAATCCCGATCTGGCGGCTACTCTCACCGCCAATTTAGCCGAGTTACCCAGCCACCGCTATCGCCTCACCCACCAGGATGCCAATCAGGTTTTCTTTACCTGCTACCAAAACCGGGACTTCTACGACCTGGTGGATATCGATAATTTTGGTGGCCCCGCCCCCTACGCCAGCCATGGACTCTGGGCGGCTCGTATCGGTGGCTTAATCTATCTGACCAGCACCGATGGTCGGGCGACCAGTGGCCACGATCTGGCCGCAAGCCTACGAGGCTATGGGGCCTGCGCGCGATCGCACCCGGCAGTCCAGGAGCAAGGTCTGCGACTTTTAATTGGTCATGCCGCCCAAACAGCGGCGGCCAGAGGTCTGGGGATTGAGCCCGTGTTTGCCCTGTTTACCGGCCAGGTGCATCGGGCCATGGTGCGGCTGGTGGCCAAGCCTACCCTCACCGTTCAGAACTACGGGTTTTTGGCCTATTGTCATCGGTGTGGCCATTTTCAGACCGTCCTTTGGCGCCAGCTCGGTCGGGTGGAATGTCCCTGTCCATCTTGCCAGTCTCAAGCCGAACCGCCATCGCTGGTCCTTAGCGGCCCGATGTGGTTGGCAGATCTCCACGATCCCCAGACCTTGGTTGCCATGGGACAGTTGGCAGAGGCCTGGGGTTGGGGTGATCAGGCTCAACTGCTAGGAACCATGGCCCGGGAAACCGCTCTACCCCCCTACTACTATCCCCTGGGAGAAATAGGTCGCCGTGGTCGGCTGGATATTCCCAATCGCGATCGGTTGATCGCAGCGCTTGAGGCCCAGGGGTATCGAGCAGCGGTTCCCCACTGGGATCGGCAAGCCGTGAAAACGGATGCCAGCTTCAGGGTTTGCCTGCAGATTGCCCAAGCGTTGGTCAAGGTGCAAGGGCAGTGACGGCCGCCAACCTCTTGAAGCCCTCGATTTTCCTTCGCCGCGATGCTTGCTCACTAAGGGATCAGCGGGAAACTTAAGATCCCGGGGGTGATCGGTCGTGAGGGGGTGAGGGGGTGGGTCGGTGGGACAAAGTCAAGTCAGGAGTCGGTACGTTTATTTTGAGCAGGTCCCTAAGGGCTAGGCTGGGTAATGGCTGGGGATCTATAAAGCTAGGAGCGATCGTCCCGAAAGGCCAGCCCTGGCGGCGGCAATCATGGCAACCCAGCCGAGGGAAATCAGCCAGATGCGAGCCTGGCGATAAGCCTGGTATGGCTAGGAGTGCCCCTGAAAAGAGGGACTTACTCCTTAAGGTCCTAGAACTTGTCAAAACGCCTTCGGTGAAGTACAAGTGTACTTAGTCTACTCACCCATGGCCGACTTAATTTGATCCACAAACCCCTGATGGTCAATTACGGGCTTCGAAATATAGCCGTCAGCGCCACTTTGGCTGAGAAAATTTTCGCGATCGCCCTCCATGGCATGGGCGGTGACCAAAATCACCGGCAAATGGTTGGTATCTGGGTCAGATTTGAGCAGTTGAGTAATTTTGATCCCATCCATGGGCTTGCCCTGGTACATACTATGGGCCAGGGACACATCCATCAAAATCACATCGGCTTCGCCCCGGCGAGCCATGGCGATCACCTCTTCCACATCTTCCGTGTGCTTTACCGCCAAGCCACCGCGTTTGGTCAATATTTTGGAGAAAACCCGGGCATTAACCAGATCATCTTCAACAATCAGGACAGTTTTCATCGCGCATGTCCAGCCCTGTGGGCCAAAAAATCAAAGTCAGGAGGAAGCAAATGTTTAGGTTAATGGTGGATGCATCGGTCCCCTGGGGCAGGCTAGGCTCAGCTCTGTAGTCGCTCCCAGTCCTGCCCCCATACCTAATAAATTACCGCATTGTTCTCCCTGAACTGTATAGTTTGGCTGAGCGCCACCCGGGTAATTGTGAATTAATCATTTCGCTAAGCTAATTTTTTCGATCCAGCCTATTATTGAGCCGCACTTAGGAACCAACCGCCCATGGCCGATCAACTCAACCTCCTTGCTTCCGGGCAAATCGTGCCGACCTCGCTCCATACCGAGGTGCAGCGATCGTACCTGGAATACGCCATGAGCGTAATCGTGGGGCGGGCCCTGCCGGATGTGCGCGATGGCCTCAAGCCAGTGCATCGACGCATCCTCTATGCCATGCATGAACTGGGCTTAACGCCGGATCGACCCTACCGTAAGTGTGCCCGGGTGGTGGGGGATGTGCTGGGTAAATATCACCCCCACGGCGATCAGGCCGTCTACGATGCCCTAGTGCGAATGGTGCAAACCTTCTCCAGTCGCTATCCCCTCCTCGATGGCCACGGCAACTTTGGCTCCGTGGATAATGACCCGCCGGCAGCCATGCGCTATACCGAAACTCGCCTCTCGCCGATTAGCCATGAGGCCCTCCTGGGGGACATCAGTGAAGCCCTGGTGGACTTCATCGATAACTTTGACAGCTCCCAGCAGGAGCCCGTGGTACTGCCCACTCAGCTGCCCAATCTGCTCATCAATGGCTCCTCTGGCATTGCCGTGGGGATGGCCACAAACATTCCCCCCCACAATTTGGGGGAGGTACTGGACGGCCTGATCGCCCTGATCGATCACCCCAACCTGTCGGACGAAGAGTTGTTTCGCCTCATCCCTGGGCCTGATTTTCCCACCGGCGGAGAAATCATGGGCACCGAGGGCATTCTGGAAGCCTACCGCACCGGCCGAGGCAGTATTCCCATGCGCGGTATTTGCCAGTTTGAGGAAATCCGCCCTGGTCGGGGCCGCCAGCGGCGCAACGCGATTGTGGTCACCGAATTGCCCTACCAGGTCAACAAGGCTGGGTGGATTGAGAAAATTGCCCAGTTAGTCAATGCCAACAAACTGGACGGCATTGCCGATATTCGCGACGAAAGTGATCGCGAAGGGATGCGGGTCGTGATTGAACTCAAGCGGGAAGCCTCGGCCCAGCGGGTGCTCCAAGACCTTTACCGGACGACCCCCCTGCAGACTAACTTTGGTGTGATCATGCTGGCCCTGGACCGTGGTCAGCCCCGCCAGATGGCCCTACGGGAAGTAATGCAGGCCTTCCTAGACTTCCGGGAAGCCACCCTGACCCGCCACTACCAACACCAGTTAGAAAAAACCGAAAACCGCCTGCATATCC
>DVEE01000236.1 GCA_015295885.1 Leptolyngbyaceae cyanobacterium M65_K2018_010 | reverse complement strand
CCGTCGGTGATGACGTGAATACAAACCTCTTCGATATCCTGGGCTTTGGCCATATCCAGCAGGCCAAATAGATGGTTCAGGTGAGAATGGACACCCCCCTCAGAACACAGGCCAATCAGGTGCAGCTTACTTTGACGGTATCGAACGGTCTGGCATACGTTGAGCAGGGCTTCATTTTCCTGTAGGCTGCCATCTTCTACGGCATCGGAAATGCGCACTAACTCTTGGGGGACAATGCGCCCGGCCCCAATGTTTAGGTGGCCCACCTCCGAGTTTCCCATTTGGCCGTCGGGCAATCCTACGTCCTTGCCGGAGGCCCGAATCAACGTGTGGGGATAGGCCGTCCATAAACTGTCCATCACAGGAGTCTTGGCGGTGGCGACGGCATTACCATCGGAGGTGTCCCGATATCCCCAACCATCGAGGATAATCAGCACCATGGGTGGCACAGACGCTTGATTCATAGGTAAGAATCCTTGTGATTTTGACGAACGTCTCAGCAATCATATCATCTGGGTTTTGCCGACCCAAGGGAGCCTAGGAGGTCCCCGTAGGGGCCGGAAAGCCCCCTCAAAACCAACTCCTGCTGGGTTCATGCCCCCCCTGGCAGGCCTAACCTTGGCCTGGCAGTGCCTTTGAACGCGGTTTCGGCATTTGCTACTTAAAAGCGACGCTTGAAAAAACCAACCTTGAGCCAGTTTTCAGGATTGAAATTCAGTATTGATGAACCCCATTTTACCATTGACCCCGTAGCAACCGTCGCTTTACAATCTGCCAGTTCAGTGGGCTTGTTTGCATCCAGTCAGTTTTTTGAACCATCGGCCTAGCTAAATCAAAATCGGTGAAGGGCTGAAGGGTTCATCGCTAAATTCGTCGTTAAAGTTGTCGTTTTATTGAACCTCCGCGGGAGTCACCTGAGTTGCCTATGAGCGCTAGTAGCAGTGTGGTTGAAATTCTCTCGGCGGAGGAGATGCGCCGGACCCTGAATCGGCTGGCTTCAGAGATTGTGGAGCGGGGTGGCCATCTGCAAGACCTGGTGTTGCTAGGCATCTACACCCGCGGGGTGCCCCTGGCGCACCTGCTGGCCCAGCAGATTCAATGGCTAGAGGGGGTCTGTCTGCCGGTTGGAGCTGTCGACATTACGCTCTATCGGGATGACCTGGATAAAATCAGTACCCGCACTCCCGCTCGCACCAAAATTCCCTTCGACATCAACAACCGGGTAGTGGTGCTGGTAGACGACGTGATCTATAGCGGGCGAACCATCCGGGCCGCCCTCAATGCCGTGCTCGACTATGGTCGTCCCAGTGCCATTCGGCTGGCTGTGCTGGTGGATCGAGGCCACCGCGAGTTGCCCATTCACCCAGACTTTGTTGGGCGAGTGTTACCTACGGCCAAGGATGAGTCGGTGAAGGTCTTTTTGCAAGATATGGATGGCCAGGATGGGGTGCATTTGCTGAAACCCGCTAGCCCGAATGGTTGAGGCGGCCGAGAAGTGATCCCTTGGGGTGAGGAATGGCGCTGATACCCTAGTTTTTACTTACTATGGGAAGGTTCCCCCTGGCGGCTTCTGAATTGTGCCTGGCTTTAACCCAACTGCCCATGAAACCCAAGCCCGTAAAGCCGATCACCTGCGGATTTGCCTAGAGGAAAATGTGCAGTGCGCCCAGGTGACCACCGGTCTGGAGCATTATCGATTCAACCACTGCTGTCTGCCAGACCTGGATGGGCAGAGCATTGACCTGAGCACGACCTTCCTGGGTCATCGGCTGGGGGCACCGCTGCTGATTTCTTCCATGACCGGGGGGACGGCGGCGGCCCATCAAATCAACGGCCGACTGGCGACCGTGGCCCAGCGCTACGGCCTGGCCATGGGGGTGGGCTCCCAACGGGTGGCGGTAGAGAACCCGGACTTGATGGAGACCTTTGCGGTGCGATCGCTGGCCCCCGACATTCTACTGCTGGCCAATTTAGGCGCTGTGCAATTGAACTACAGCTATGGTCTGGACCACTGTCGCCGGGTGGTTGAGCAGTTAGAGGCCAATGCCCTGATTTTGCACCTTAACCCCCTGCAGGAGGCGGTGCAGACGGGAGGAGACCGCAACTTCAAGGGGCTGCTGGAAAAAATCGAGCAAATTTGTGCCGACCTACCCGTGCCGGTCATTGTCAAGGAAGTGGGTAACGGCATTGCGGCCCCTCAGGTTAGGCAGTTGGCCGAGGCGGGGGTAGCGGCGGTGGATGTGGCGGGGGCGGGGGGCACCTCCTGGGCCAAAGTCGAGGGGGAACGGGCGGTTGATCCGATTCAGCGGCGGCTGGGACAAACCTTTGCCGAATGGGGCCTGCCCACCGCCGAATGCCTGGTGGCGGCCCGTCAGGCGGTGCCTCACCTACCGTTAATTGCTTCGGGGGGGCTACGCCATGGTTTGGATGTGGCCAAAACCCTGGCCCTGGGGGCCGACTTGGCCGGGCTAGCCTGGCCCTTTTTGCAGGCCGCCAGCGACTCGGAAGCAACCGTGGCCACCCTGGCTGAGGTGTTAATTGCAGAAATGACTACCGTGTTGTTTTGCACTGGGCAGTCCAGTTGGGCGGCCTTGCGGCAGGCTGGTGTCCTAGAACGGGTGGGGTAAGGGGTGAAGGGTAAGGGGTTAGAATATTTGGGCTATATTTCTCCCTTGCGGCCCACCCTTACCCCGACTCTCCACCATGCGTATCTCTCTCAACTGGCTAACGGATCTGGTTGATATCCGGCTGACCCCAGAGGCTCTGGCCGAGGCTCTGACCATGGCTGGGTTTGAGGTAGAAGACATTGAAGACCGCCGCACCTGGGCCGATGGGGTGGTCGTGGGTCAGGTGTTGGAGCGCAGTCCCCACCCCGACGCCGATAAGCTGAGCGTCTGTAAGGTGGATATTGGGGCCGCCGAACCCTCTACCATTGTCTGTGGGGCGGCCAATGTGCGATCGGGCATTTACGTTGCGGTGGCCCCCGTCGATACCTACCTGCCCAAGGTTGATCTCACTATCAAGCCCCGGCAATTACGGGGGGTTCCCTCCGCGGGTATGATCTGCTCCCTGGCGGAACTGGGGCTCGAGAAAGACTCCCAGGGCATTCATATTTTTACCGAGCCGAGCCTGGACCTGGGTCAGGATGTGCGACCCCTACTGGGTTTGGACGATGTGATTTTGGATGTCACGTCCACCGCTAACCGGGCCGATGCCCTCAGCATGGTGGGTATTGCCCGGGAGGTAGCGGCCATCACGGGTGTCCCGCTCCATCTACCCCCTACGGACGCCCCTACCTTGAAGCCCACAGGGGCTGCCCCCGAAATCGTGCTGAAGGATGACAAAGCTTGTCCCATCTACATTGGAACGGTTTTAGAGCAGGTTCAGATTGGCCCTTCCCCGCGCTGGTTGCAGCAGCGGCTGCAGGCGGCGGGGACTCGACCCATCAACAACGTGGTAGATATCACCAACTATGTGCTGCTGGAATGGGGCCAGCCCCTGCATGCCTTTGACCGCGATCGCCTGCTTCAGGTGGGGGACTGTGATGTCCTCAGCCTCGGGGTTCGCTTTGCCAAACCGGAGGAAACCCTGATCACCCTTGATAGCCAGGAACGTCGGATGGAAGCGGAGACGCTGGTGATCACCGCTAACGATCAGCCTGTGGCCCTGGCTGGGGTCATGGGCGGCGAAGCCACTGAAGTCTATGAGGGCACCCAGGCCATTGTCCTGGAAGCGGCCTACTTTGATGCAGCGGTGATTCGCCGATCGGCTCGCAGTCAGGGGCTGCGCACGGAAGCCTCGGCCCGCTACGAACGGGGGGTTAACCCGGCAGAACTGCCCCTGGCCTGCCAGCGGGCTTTGAACTTGTTGCAAGCCTTGACCGGCGCTCAGGTGGTGGCCCAGACCACCGGCCGCACCGCCTTCGGGGAAGTCATTCCCGAACGCGTGTTAGACCTGCGCCTGGCCCGGGTGCACCAACTGCTGGGGCCTGTTACCAATCTGGGGAAGGATCCTAGGCCCATTCCTGGGGAAGAAATTCAGCGGATTCTAGAGACTCTGGGCTGTGGGGTTACCCCCAGCCGGGAGGCAGAGGTCTGGTCGGTGCGGGTTCCCGCCTATCGTTACCGTGACCTGGAGCGGGAGGTGGATTTGATCGAGGAAGTCGCCCGTCTCTACGGCTACAACCACTTTGCGGATACCCTGCCCCAAAGGGCGGGGGGGGGGTATCTTTCCCTGGCCGCGGCCCTGGCCCGGCGGGTGCGAGAAGCCTTTCGGGGGGCGGGGCTAACGGAACTCCTGCACTATTCCCTGACCAAACCTCGATCGGATCGCCAGGTGGTGCTGGCGAATCCCCTGTTTCCAGAGTACTCGGCTCTGCGGCAGGACCTCATCGATGGGCTGATCGACGCCTACGAATTCAACCTGAACCAGGGCAATGGCCCCCTCAACGGCTTTGAACTGGGCCACATCTTCTGGACCGATGGGGAGGGTATCCACGAAGCCGAAGCGGTCGGTGGCATTATGGGGGGCGACAGCCGCTCTACCCGCTGGGTCGATAGCGGCCAGGAGCAGCCACTCACTTGGTATGCCGCCAAGGGCATCCTGGAGGCGGTGTTCCAGCGCCTAGGGCTCGCCGTTGACTATCGCCCGGATCGGGCCGATGCCCGCTTTCACCCCGGTCGTACCGCCTCCCTCTGGGTGCGAGGGCAACTGGAACTGGGGCGATTTGGCCAACTCCACCCCCAACTGCGGCAACAGCGAGAGTTACCCGCCGAGGTGTACGTCTTCCAACTGAACTGGTCGGCCCTGGAAACCTGCCTGGTGCCGGTGCTGCAGAAATCCGTGAGATTTACTCCCTACTCGACCTTCCCAGCCAGCGATCGCGACCTGGCCTTCTACGCCCCCCTGGAGGTGGCCGTCGCGGATCTGGAAGCCGCCATGCGCAAGGCGGGGGGTAAATTACTGGAGTCAGTGGCTTTGTTTGATGACTACCGGGGGGAATCGGTGCCGCCTGGACAGCGCAGCCTGGCCTTTCGACTGGTGTACCGGGCCGCCGATCAAACCCTCACCGACGAGGCCGTCGACCCCGTTCATCAAAAGGTCCGCGCTACCTTAGAGAAACAATTCGGCGTCACCTTGCGGAGTTAGGCTGTCCGAGGGGTGGCCTCCCGACCAGCCCAGGCTGAGACAGCGGGCGAAGGCTCGGCTAGGGGAAAGGATGCGGGGAGAGGGGTGACGTTTCCAGGCCGCAGCCCGGCCATGGCCGTCGTGATCAAGCAGGTGGGGTGTGGGTGAAGGATTAATTCTGCTAGGGGTGGGGCTATGGGCTGGGATTCTGGCCGGCTTTCTGGGCATTGGCGGGGGCACGGTGATGGTGCCGGTGATGGTGGCCCTGGGGCTATCTGGGGTGCAGGCGGTGGGGACCAGTACCCTGGCCATTCTGGTAATTGCCCTGGGCGGCAGCCTGCAAAATTGGCGGATGGGGGTGCTCAACCCGAGTAATGTGCTGCTCCTCGGGTTGCCCGCGGTGGGGACAGCCTATGGGGGGACAGCCTTGGCCAGCCTTTTTCCGGAGTTTGTGCTACTGGGGCTGTTTGGCTTCTTCCTGCTGCTCAACATTTACTGGATGGGGGGAAAAAAAGGGGGGGGCCCCCCCCCCCCGCCGGTCTGAGCTCCCAGCCCCTGGGGATGATCGCCCACCGATGCATCCCGCCCTAGCCCGGGCCATGATTGGCGGCACCGCTGGTTTTTTAGCGGGCTTGTTTGGGGTGGGGGGCGGCATTGTCATGGTGCCGTTGCAAATTTTGCTGCTCAGGGAAGCCATTAAACCGGCCATCCAAACCAGTCTAGGGGCGATCGTGATTACCGCTCTGTCCGCCTTTGGCTGGCACGCCCTGAGGGGTAATGTGCAGGGGGGAATCGGGCTACTGCTGGGCCTGGGTGGGTTGATCGGCGTGCAAGTCAGTACCCGCTACCTGCCCCGGTTGTCTGACCGACTGGTGACCTGGATGTTCAGGACGCTGCTAGTGCTCTTTGCCGTCTTCTTCTTTTACCGGGCCTGGCGCAGTTTCTTAGCCTTCTGATTACCGCCCCAATACCGCCGTCCCTGGGTTGAAGTAGAGACCGGCAATGCAGCCGGTCATCAGGGTGGCCAGGGTGCCGGCCCAGAGGGCTTTCCAGGCTAGTTGGCTGAGGTCCTGGCGGCGAGAGGGGACAAGGCTCGACAGGCCACCGACAAAGATGCCCACCGAGGGTAAATGGGCAAAGCCACAGAGCACATAACTGACAATCACCAGGGCGCGATCGCTCAAGGCTCCGGTCGCTACCAGATCGCCCAGGGCCAGGTAAGGGGGAATCTCGGTTTCCAAAAGCCGCCGCCCGATCAGTTGGGAGGATAACCAGAGCTCCTGCCAATCCAGGGAAACCCCAGTGAGAAAGGTGAGCGGTAAAAACAGGGCTCCCAGGATGTTCTGCAGGGTGATGAGGCTAAAGATCTGGCCAATCCCTCGCCAGAGAAAGAACGGGCGGCTGGAGAGGGCGGCCAGTTGGGCAAACCCGAGGTTCACCAAGGCAATTAACCCCAGAATGGCGATCAGGGCCGCGGCAATGCCGATCGCCATTTTGACCCCCGCCAGGGCTCCCACCATCAGGCTGTCCATCGGGCTGGGGCGTTCTGCCTCGGCGAATTCGAGCTCGGGTACCTGGCCTAGGGTTTGGGGCACTTCCTGTTCGGGAACTAGAATCTTGGCCATCACAAAGGCCGCCGGGATAGTCAGCAGGGAGGCGGCCATGAGATGCCCTGCGATCGCCGGAAAGGTTCCCCGTAGTAACCCGGCGTAGAGGCCCAACACGGTAGAGGCAATGGACCCAAACATGGACGCCATGATGGCGCAGAGTTCACTGCGGGTCATCTTTTCCAGAAAGGGTTGGATGGCAATGGCCGACTCAATGCCCACAAAAATGTTGGCGGCCCCGGCCAGGGCCTCAGCACCGCTGATCCCCATAGCCCAGCGAAAGAACCGGGCGAAGACTCGCACCACCGGCTGGATGATGCCCAGGTTGTAGAGCAGGGAAAAAACGGCCGCGAAGAAAACCACCTGGGGTAATCCGCGAAAGGCAAAGATATAGCCTAAATCCAGGTTGCTGGCCCCGAGGCGATCGCCCGGTACGGGGGTAAAAGGTGGAGTGAGAGCCCTGGCAATCCATCGACCGGCGCCGATTGGACCGACGGTTTGAGCGGGGTCAGGCACCAAAGTTGGTCCAAACAGGAACCGGGCGCCGGCCTCGGAGGCATCGATCAGGGCATTGAGCAGCCCACTCAACCCCACCACCCAGTCCCGGCTGAGGGGCACTAAAAAAACCAGCATCCCGACTACCAATTGCAGGCCCAGGCCCCAGCGAATGACCGGCCAGGGCACCTGGCGCCGGTTCTCAGAGCCTAACCAGGCAATCCAGCAAAGCCCGACCAGACCCAGCAGTGAAATGAAACGCAGCACCATACCGGGCTTCCCCTTGGGGTGGACAACACAAGGCCAGTTTGCCACCGATTATGCCGAATTATCCTAAACCTAGCCCAGAATTCCGGTGGAGTTTAAGGCTGTGATCGACCGTCCCCTGGCCTCTGCCCCCTGCCCCCTGTTCCATAATGGAAGTAACCCACCCCCAACCTCCATGGAAGCCTTTTCTCCTTTTCCGCCCGACTGGACCCAGTCAGCCCTCCACTCCACCCAGTTCCGCTGTCCCCGCTGCGGGGCGGAAAGCCAACGGGCCAAGGCGGTCTGGATTAACCGTCGATCGCCGGTCTACGGCGAAGATCATCGGCGCAAGTGGCAAGAGTTCTATCACTGCGGCGACTGCGAAACCCCCTGGTGGGCCTGGAGCAGCGATCGCCCGCCCTCGCCCTACGAACTGCTTGAGACCGACGAGGATGGTTTATTTTGACGGCAACCCTCTACAGCTTCGGCAGCTTAAATATGGATCTGGTCTGTCAAACCCCCCGTCTGCCGCAACCCGGGGAAACCATTTTGGGGCATCAGTTTCAACTGGTGCCCGGGGGCAAGGGGGCCAACCAGGCCGTGGCGATAGCTCGGTTAGGGGCCCCGGCCGTGATGGTGGGGCGGGTTGGCGGCGATGGTTTTGGTCAGAGCCTGATTGCCAGTCTCCAGCAAGCTGGGGTCAGCACGGCTGGGGTGATGGCAGACCCCCATAGCCCCACCGGTATTGCCTCCATAGTGGTGGATAGGGCCGGTAGTAACCATATCGTGGTGGTGCCGGGGGCCAATGGGCAAGTGGACGAAGCCGACGTGCAGCGCCTCGCCCGCCAACTGCAGCCTGGCGATGGGTTGCTCATGCAACTCGAGATTCCCCTGGCGGCGGTCCTGGCGGCGGCTACGGCGGCCCGTGGGCGAGGAGCCTGGGTGGTGCTAGACCCGGCTCCGGCCCGAACTGATTTGCCCGATTCCCTCTACCCGCTGGTCGATTACCTGACCCCCAACCAGGTAGAAGCTGGCCAGCTGGTCGGCTTTGCCGTGACCGATCAATCCACCGCCCTAGCCGCTGCCCAGGGGCTCCGGCAACGGGGGGCGAAGGTCGTCATGGTTAAACTGGGGGCGCAGGGGGTGATCGTGGCTAGTGAGGCAGAGTGCTTTCACCAGCCGGCGATGGCCGTTCCGGTGGTGGACACCGTAGCGGCGGGAGATGCCTTTAATGGGGGCTTAGCCGTGGGGCTAGCCGAGGGCCTGAGCTTGCCTGAGGCAGTTCAGTGGGCCACCGCCGTGGCCGCCTACTCGGTCACCCAGTGCGGCGCCCAACCCTCCCTACCGACGCGATCTCAGGTCCATAGCTGCCTGGCTACCCATTCGCTGCCCCCAGCGATTCCCTTGGCTTCAACTGGCAGTTAGTAGCCCCCGAAGCCTCACCCCAAAAGCTGAGCCAGGGCCAGGGCCACCGGGGCCAGGAGCAAAGCTGGTAAAAACGAGGCCACCCGCACCTGAGTGACCTCCAACAGGTTGAGCCCAATGGCCAAAATCATCACCCCGCCGATGCCGCTGATCAGCGGCAGGTAGGCATGGGTAGAGGGATCAGGAATGGCCGCCCCAGACAGACCGGCCAGCAAGGATAAGCTGCCCTGGACCACGAGGACGCTCAGGGCCGAAAAGCCTACCCCAAGACCATAGCTACTGGTCAGGGCGATGGCCGCCAACCCGTCCATGGTGGCTTTGAGGGTGAGCAAAGTGTTGTCTCCCGATAGGCCATTGTTGAGGCTGCCCAGGATGGTCATCGGGCCAATGCAAAACAGCAAACTGGCCGCCACAAAGCCCTCGGTAAACTTGCCACCGCCCTTAACCCGGACCTTGAGCCAATCCCCCAGCCGGGCTAGGCGCGCTTCAATCTGACCCCATTCACCCAGTAGCCCCCCGGCCACCAGGGCCAGCAAAGCCAAAATGATGCCGTCCATCGGGCCGGCCTCGACCGTAGATAAGCCTGCCGCCATTCCGCCGCCAATCACCAGGGTAATCAGACCCACGGCCTGGGTGATGATTTTTTGCATCGCAGGTGGTAACCGACGGCGCAGCAGCATGCCCAGGCTAGTCCCCCCTATCACGGTGGCCACATTGATCCAGGTGCCGCTGGTTTTAGCCCACAGGCTCAGCATAGGGAAATCCTTCTCGGTGGTATGCAAGGGTAACGGCCTAGGGGCTCGATGGGGATAGGGCGGTGGCTCAGAGCCTGAGAGGGGCTAAAACTAACCTTAAGAATAATGTCAAGGATCCCAGACCCTAGCCCTCGACTCAGAAAATGAAGGTAGAAGGGCATCAAGGCTTGAGCTCAGGACTTGGGCCCGCCTTGCAGGCCCATTCTAAGGCTCATCCCTGCCCCATTCGCCATTGGAGGAAGCCATTTATGGATAAGCAAACGGAACAAGCTCGCGAATTGTTAGCAGAGCAACGGCAGCAAGAGGAGCTGCGTCAGGAGGCGATGCTGATCCGAGCCGAAGAAGAACTCCAGGGCTCTCCCCCCTCAACGGTGGAGGAAAAAGCTCGTCTAGCCATGGCCAGTCAGCTCCAGGAAGCGGAGCTGACCCAGGAGGCGATGCTGGAGCGCAGCGAAGAAGAGTTGCATCAGTAGTCCCTCGGTTGAGGGCTAGCCACCCAGGGGCCGAGTGTTTCTGCCCGGGCCAGGTCAGCTAATAGGCTTGGCTAACGCCGTTTGAGCCCCATGAGGACCGCTAGAAGCAAGCCCACCAGCGGGAGCACTAGCAAACCAAAGACCCCCAGGCCAATCTGCTGCTGAACGGTCAGGGTAATGCGGCGGTTGGTCACTTCCTTAGGTCGAATGGAGAGGGCCGCATCGTTTTGCTGACTCAACCAGTTCACGGCGTTCAGGAACACATCTCCGTTCAGTTGCTGTTCAAACAGACCGTCGGTGGCAAAGGCGGCGTTGCCGATCACCACTAACCGGGCTGTGGGGGTGTCCGTGGCCTCGGCCGGGAAGTCGTCGGCCTCCCCGGGAGCGGGGGGTGTGGCCTCGGGCTCTGAACGGCTGAGGGCCACCCCCAGCACGTAGGGGCCAGAGGCGGGGGCGTCTTCATTGAACTGCAACTCCCCGGCGTCGTTCAGGGGTTCGGCCCGGCTCTGGGGATTGCTCTCTAAAATGGGCACCGCCGTCACCCCGGGCACGGTTTCGACATTCAGGGGACGAACCAGGGGAAAAAAGGATCGCCCATTGCGAAAATCACGGGTGATGGGATGGTCGCCGTAGGTCGTTACCAGAGGGGCGGCTGGGCCGAGCCCAACCAGTTGTCCCTGGCCAGAGGTATCCAGGACAATGCGATTATCGAGGGTAACCCCCCATTCGTCCAGGAGGCTATCCAGATTTGGATTAGTGCGCGGGTCAATCATCAACATCAGACTGCCGCCCCCATCCAAATAGGTTTTCAGGGCCTTAACCTCAGCCTCAAAGAACTGGGCCGAGGGGCCCGCCACAATCACTACGCTGGCATTCTCGGGAACCTGACCGGTTTGGGATAGATCCAGCGGTTCCACGGCAAAGCCTTTTTCCTGTAAGGCCTGGGCAGCTTGCAAGAAGCCTGTTTCACTGCCATCAATAGCGAATTCCTGATGCCCCTGGGTGAAGTAGGCCGTTAGGGGTTTGTCGTTAGCGAGCTGGGCCAGGCCATTGGTGAGGCTGCGTTCGGAGAGGCGATCCGTGGGATTGACGGTCTGCAACAGGCGGCGGGTGTCGCCGCTCTCTAAAAATGCCATGCCCGGTTGGGTGACCCCAAATTCCTGGGCCAGGCGTGGGTTGTCGTAGGGGTTAACGATGTCAAAGGAAAACTGCGACCCCGCCCGCTGGAAACTTTCCAGCAACTGGCGATCCTGGGGATTGGGGTTGGGGTCAAACAGGATGATCCGGGCAGGCTGTTCCAGGGCCTGGACGACCTGTTGGGATTGCTGCGCACCGAGGGCGTGCGGGTGCGGGGCGGCGAGATCAGCGCCGCCGGCCAATCGCTGGCGATGAGCGCCGATCAGGTCGAAGCGCTGAGCCAGTACATGGCCGACGTGGCGGCCAGAGACGGCGTCGAGCGTGAACAGCGCTACGGCCACTGGGAATCCGCGCTCCACTGCAAGTTCCCGGAACGGCGCCTGAC
>DVEE01000469.1 GCA_015295885.1 Leptolyngbyaceae cyanobacterium M65_K2018_010 | reverse complement strand
GGTGGTAATTTGACTCACGGCGGGTTGCAACGCCATTAGGCGATCGCGGCTCTGAGCCAGTTGCTGTTGCTGCTGCTCCCATTGCTGTAATTGCAATTGCCCACTCTGCCGTTGTAGTTGCAGCGACTGAAATTGATCAAGGCGTTGCTGCAACTCCTGCCGTTGGGCCTCCACCTGTTCCTGCTCCAGTACTAAAGGGCTAAGCTCGGCTAACTCGCCCTCGGTCTTGGCAAAAGCCTCCCGCTGAGTCTGGCAGCGGGCCAACTCCACCTGGGTTTGAGCGTGGGTGGCCTGGATCCGCTGATAGGTCTCCTGCAACCTCTGGCGTTCTTGCTGGCGCTGCACGAGCTGCTGCAGTTCCTGTTCCGCCGACTGATAGCCCTCGTAGGCCGCCCGATGGGTTTGGCATACCTGAATCGCTTGTTGGGCCTGCTGGGCTAACTGCTGCAACCGCTCCAGGCCTTGCTGCTGGGCCTCTTGCTGGTGGGTCAATCCCTGCCGTTGGGTGACTAGCGCCTGGATCTGCTGGGCCTGGGCCTGGCAACTGTCCCGCTGGGCTTGCAGGCTTTGCAGTTGCTGCTGTAACCCTTGCAGGCGCTGCTCATCGGTTTGAATAGCTGCGGCCACTTGCTGCTGCCGCTGGTTGAGCTCATCCCAACTATCCAGCAACTCTTGGTACTGCTTAATCTGGGCCCTAACGGCCTCCACCTGATCTTCGGCATAGCGCCGCAGGGAATTCATCTGCCGAAAGGCCTGTTTGTAGTCTGCCACCTTCAGAATGGCGTCAAACACCGTTTTGCGATGCTCCGCTGGTTGCAAGAAATCGGCGGTAAAGGTGCCCTGGGGCACCCCAATGGTGCGAGAAAACAACTGAGGCAAATTCGTGGTCGGACTCACCCCCAGGTGCTGGCGTAACCAGGGCAACACCTCATCTTTGAGCCGACTATAGGGCAGCCGCTGATTCAGCTGGGGATCAACCATCACGTAGCCCCGCTGGGTGCAGCGTTGGACTTCGTAGGTGCGTTGGTCGTAGTTGGAAATAAAGGTGACGGTAACCTGGGCACTGCCACTGCCGTTGCGGATTAAATCCTCCTTGGCGTAGTCACCTTGGTAGTTAAATAGCACCCAGGCGATCGCCTCCAAAATGCTGGTTTTGCCTGACCCGTTTTCCCCACAGATAGCGTTGGTCCCCGGTTGAAACTCAAAGTAGCGATCCTGATGGGTTTTGAAGTTTCGCAGCGCAACGGACAAAATCTGCATAGCAACAACCGGACTCCAGCGATGCCCCTAGGATAGCCCTGTTTAAGCCACTTCAGCGGCGATCTGGCAGGCCGGTTTAGGAATCACTTTTGAGGGTAAAGCAGGTGGGTTCCGAGTGGTCTCGCATACACCACACCTCAATGGTGACCGCGGGGTTATCCGGTGAAGCCCACTCAGCCACCTTATTGAGCTGACTCTTGGCCAGGGAAAGGGATTCTAGATCACTGGGTAGGGAGGAGACGCTCGGGTCCGGGCGGGAGGGCAGCGCTCGGGGCCCCATGCCCCAGGTCTGGGTTCCAGCCAGGGTGCCACCGATCGTCCTTTGTAACGACGGTGCTAGGCCGCTTAAACTCAGCCCTGGGCTGGTAGCGTGGCCTGGGCCAGAAGGGGCCAATCTACCGAGAAGCCCGACCAACCCTCTTTCCCTGGGGGGAGATCCCCGCTGGGCTTGCCTGGGAACTGGCTGATCCGGGTTTGGGGCCAGGGGATTGCGGGTCTCCAACTGAGCTACCGGCTGAGTATCCCGCCAAGCGTGGGAGGGTTGGCTGATTAAGCTGTGGCCGTAGGCCGTCAGCATTCCCGTTACCATACTGAGGGGAATCAACAACTTCATCAGGTAACGGCGGCGAGCGCTACGGCGATCATGGAGTTGACAGGCCTGCAGGTAGGCCACCGCCTGGGTCGATAGACTGCCGGGATACGCCGTCTGGAGGGTCTTGGCTTCCCCTAACCGGGTTTTGCTCAAAAAGTAATCGGGATGGTTGGGGCAGTGTTGCTGGTACCATTCCTGGGCCGCTGTTTCAATGGCCCGTTGCTGTTTCAGGCGGGGTTGACAGTTTTGGAGCCAGCTTTGCAACAGGGGCCAGGTGCGCAGCAAAGATTCGTGGGCGATGTCAAAGGTAGGGGTCAGGTCGCTGTTCTGGCAGGTGAAGCGATTCTCTGTGCGTTGCAGCAGTTTAGCCAGCGGGCTAGGGCCATCTCCTGTGACCGCAGTCTCTACGCTACCAGTCCAGGCGGGCACCAGGGTCGCCGGTTGTAGAGCCTGACCATGGATTTCTGGGCGGCTCACGCTGCTCTGGGCGACCACTAACCCGGCCCCAATCAATTTGTCTAAAACCGCTAGTACCTGAGTTAGTTCCATGGATTCGGTGACCAACTCCGGTAACCTCACCGGGCGTCGAGTTAGGGCCGTGCCCTCCCCTATTTCACAAAAGCTCAAGAAAATGCGCTCTGCAATCGGTTGCTCCGCCGCCGATAGGCTTTCGTAGCAGTGGCTGGCCTGCTGGCTCAGGAGTTGGCGGACACCTCCCATTTCAGCGTAGGCCTCTAGGGTGAGGCGAGGTGGCGCTTGGCCTTGGGGGTCAAATTCCCGCCTTGTCCAGAGTTCCTTCAGCGTCATTTGCAACAAAGCCAGATCCCCTGGTGCCCCCACCACATCTAACAGCAGGGTGTATATCAGGTTGGCATCGTACTGCAAGCCCACCCTATCGAGGGGGCCCACAATCGTCGATTTCACCTGGTCGTAGGTCATGGCCGGTAGGGTCAAGCCCTGGTTGGTGACCAGCGCATAGAGTTCCGCGAACTCCTGCAAAGCCTCCAGGTGGCTGGCCCTCAGTCCCAGAACCACATGCACCGGGCAATGATCCTGCTGCACGGCCGCCAGCAGACAATCCACCAGCAACTGCCGCTCCTGGGCCAGGTTCGAACTGCCCAGGGGCTGAAAGATTTCCTCCAACTGATCGATAATCAAGACCAGGCGATAGGGGCTGATCTGGGAGGTGGAGAGGGGCTTGGTGATGG
>DVEE01000552.1 GCA_015295885.1 Leptolyngbyaceae cyanobacterium M65_K2018_010 | reverse complement strand
GCTTGACATACCAACGAATTATTAGATTCATCTGGCTCGAATTCGGCCGATTCGTCATAGGCCCCCTGGTGATGAGCCAGCACACAGGACTTTAACCAAGTCGGCAAGGCACAGTCGGTGGGTAGGGGGAATTCAACCGTGGCAGTCATAGATAAGGTACGCAGAGGTCAGAAATGATGATGTTATGAAAAAGTGCTCGCTGCTCAGACCAGGGCCCCTGACTGAGGGAGTTGTTTCGGCAGAAAATCACCTATCTAGGCGAGTATCCGCCCCTCCATCGAAGGAATAAAAAACAAACTTGAGCACAGCTCGTACAAGCGTTCTGTGCCTTAGCAGGGTATCTAATAAGTAATAGAGATAAACTACACCATAGGCCAGGGAAAAATCCTTAAGCTTATGGAGCTGCAATAATTGCTCACCCGTAGGTGGGTGCCGACCCAGAATATTTACTTATCTTAACACTTTCCGCTGCGTTCATCCTCCGCCGAAGCACGGAGGGCATCGGCTAGATCCTCAATCCGGGGCCTTGGCCCGCTTATGGGGCCGTCCCCCAGGGCTCCGGTCGGGTGGCCCGTCGGGCTTGAGTGGATAGCTATCTCTGCCCTACATTTCTAGCCCCTGGCCTGAGCCTATCGGTTCTCTAAATGGCAGAATCGGTAGGTAAACTGTCTGTAACGATGTATCGCCTCCCAGGTTTTGTGATGACGGCCACTATTTCCACCCTCTCTGCCCAGTACGACCCGACGCAAACCGAGGCCAAGTGGCAAACCCGGTGGGAAGACCAGCAGGTCTTTAAGGCGGACCCCCAGCATCCGGGAGCACCCTTTTGTGTGGTGATTCCGCCCCCTAATGTGACCGGCAGCCTGCACATGGGTCATGCCTTTGAGAATGCGTTGATCGATACGATTGTACGCTATCAGCGGATGGCCGGGCGCAATACCCTCTGGCTGCCCGGAACCGATCACGCCAGCATTGCGGTCAGCACCCTGCTGGACAAGCAACTCCAGGCCGAAGGACTGAGCAAAGAGAGCCTGGGCCGCGATCGCTACCTGGAACGGGCCTGGGTCTGGAAAACCGAGTCGGGCGGCACCATCGTCAATCAACTGCGCAAGTTGGGGGTTTCCGTGGATTGGTCGCGGGAGCGCTTCACCCTGGATGAGGGGCTAACCCACGCGGTGCTCACCGCCTTTACCCAACTCTACGAGGAAGGATTGATCTACCGGGGCAACTACATGGTCAACTGGTGTCCGTCTAGCCAGTCGGCGGTCTCCGATCTGGAGGTAGAGCAGAAGGAAATCGAGGGCCATCTCTGGCACTTCCGCTACCCCTTCACCGATGGGTCAGGCTATGTGGAAGTGGCCACTACCCGCCCTGAAACCATGCTGGGCGATACCGCGGTGGCGGTGAATCCCCAGGACGAACGCTACCGGCACCTGGTGGGTAAAACCCTGCGGCTACCCATCGTGAATCGGGAAATTCCCGTGATTGCAGACGAGTATGTAGATGCGGAGTTTGGCACCGGCTGCGTCAAGGTGACCCCCGCCCACGACCCCAACGACTTTGCCATGGGCCAGCGCCACAACCTGCCCATGATTACCGTCATGCACAAGGACGGCACCATGAACGAGCAGGCCGGACCCTTCGAGGGGTTAGACCGCTTTGAAGCTCGCCAGGGGGTAGTCCGGCGGTTAGATGAGGAAGGGTTCCTCGTTAAGGTAGAGGACTATCGCCATACGGTGCCCTACAGCGATCGCGGCAAAGTGCCAGTGGAACCGCTACTCTCGACCCAGTGGTTTGTTAAGATTCGTCCCCTGGCGGACCAGGCGCTAGATTATCTGGACCGTCGCCAGGAGCCCAAGTTCGTCCCAGAACGGTGGACTAAGGTCTACCGCGACTGGTTGATAAACCTGAAGGACTGGTGCATTTCCCGCCAGTTGTGGTGGGGGCACCAGATTCCCGCCTGGTATGCCGTCAGTGAAACCGAGGGTGAAATCACCGATCACACCCCCTTTGTGGTAGCAACCACCGAAGCTGAGGCTTGGGCTAGGGCTAAGCAACAGTTTGGCGAAACGGTCACCCTAGTGCGGGATCCCGATGTCCTGGATACCTGGTTTTCCTCAGGGCTATGGCCCTTTTCCACCCTGGGCTGGCCCGACGAGTCTAGCCAGGACTTCCAAACCTACTACCCCACCACCACCCTGGTGACTGGCTTTGACATCATCTTTTTCTGGGTGGCCCGCATGACCATGATGGCCGGTCACTTTACCCATGCCATGCCCTTTGAAACGGTCTATATCCACGGGTTGGTGCGGGATGAAAACAACAAAAAGATGTCTAAGTCGGCCAATAATGGCATCGATCCCCTGGTGCTGATCAATAAGTACGGCACCGACGCCCTACGCTACACCCTGATTCGGGAGGTGACTGGGGCCGGTCAGGATATTCGCCTGGAGTACGATCGCAAAACCGACGAATCCAGTTCCGTCGAAGCCTCCCGCAACTTCACCAACAAACTGTGGAATGCCTCCCGGTTTGTGATGATGAACCTGGATGGACAGTCTCCCGCAGTTCTGGGGGTGCCGGACCTGAACCACTTAGAACTGGCCGACCGTTGGATTTTATCCCGCTACAATCGGGTGGTCCAGAGCGTGCGCCGCCACCTGGATCAGTACGGCCTGGGGGAAGCTGCCAAAGACCTCTACGAGTTTATCTGGGGCGACTTCTGCGACTGGTACATCGAACTGGTCAAAACCCGCCTGCAAACCGATGGCCTATCCAAGCGCACCGCCCAACAAACCCTAGCCTTTGTGTTAGATGGCACGCTCAAACTGCTGCACCCCTTCATGCCCCACATCACGGAAGAGGTTTGGCACACCCTCACCCAGGTGGGCGAGGACCAGTTCCTGGCCGTGCAGCCCTACCCGACCGCTTTCCCAGGGCTGGTGGATGACCAACTGGAGCAGCAGTTTACCCTACTGTTTAACACCGTGCGCACCGTGCGGAACCTCCGGGCCGAGGCGGGCATCAAACCGGGCCTGCGCATTGAAACCATTCTGCAAAGCGAAAACCCGGCAGAACGGCAAGTCCTACAGGCCACCGCCGACTACATTAGGGACCTGGGTAAGATCGACTCGTTGGTGATTGCCGGTACCCAGCCCGGCCCCGCCGATACCCCTCCCCCAGGCCCTAGGGGAAACCCCCTGGCCAAGCTGGATAGCCAGCGCCTAGTGGCCGAGGTGAAGGATTTTTGGCAGGCCATGCAGCCTCTGCTAGAGCAACCCCTCCATTACACCAGTAGCTTCTTTGGGGATCTGCGCCGGCCCGCCTTTACCCTGCTGTGGCTGTTGGCTGGGCTGATTGCTCTGAAGCTGCTTGCAGCCGTGGCCGCAGCGGTGGATAGTACGCCCCTGTTGGGTAGCCTGATGGAACTGGTAGGTCTGGGCTATACCGTGAATTTTGTCCGTCGCCACTGGCTCAAGGCTGGCGATCGGCAGCGGTTTCAACAAACCCTGCACCAATGGTGGCTAGATGCCATGGGGCCAGAGTCCCCCAGCCCCCGACCCAGCACCCCTCTGCCCAGGCTCAAGGGGGCGGCCCCAGCCCAAACCTCGCCCCCCCTCGATCGGGCTGACAGTCCTGCCGACCTAGCCCTGGCCCCGGCAGAAGCGCCCCCGTCGCGCCAGCTCTTTGCTGGAGTGACCGGTACGGTGCAGGTGCTGATTCCGCTCACCGGCATCGTCGATATCGAGGCTCTGCGCGCCAAACTGACCAAGGATCTCGCCAAGGTTGAGGCTGAAATCAAATCCCTATCGGGGCGACTCAGTAACCCCGGTTTCGTAGATAAGGCACCGCCAGAGGTGGTGCAGGGGGCCCGCGATGCCCTAGCCGAGGCCGAGGCCCAGGCGGCCATTTTGCAGTCGCGCTTGCAGTTGCTCTAGGACGTGCCGTCCTGGCCCAGGGTTTTTGAACCTATCATGCACCCCCCTGCCCTAGCTACCGAACTGATTTCATGCGAATCCCATCAACCCCTGGGCCAGATTTATCTGGCCACGCCTCCTCAACCAGGCCACTGGTTCGAGTTTGAGGGCACCGTCTATATCGTGCTAGAACGGCGCCATCGCTACCAGTTGCGCGCCAACCGCTACCAATTGCACAAAATCACCCTTATCCTAAAGCCGGCCCCCCGGTTAGATGAAGTGTCGCAGGTGGGGCATCGCACTGTGATTGGCAACGCCAGTTGTCGCTACAATGCACAATCCCAATTGGTGCGCTGTGCCGTTAACCCCCTAGGCCCCTGCCAGGGTTGTCAACACTTTCAGCCGAGGTAGCCACCGGTTGCTGCCCCAGGGCTGTCCAGCAACTGGTTGAGCCTTTGCACCTCCGCATTTTGCCGCCGTTGCCACAGTCGCAGATAGGCGCTAGCAATGGCACTGGCCACCTGGTCTTCAACGGCTTCTGCCTGTTCGCGGCTGGCATAGCCCGTATAGATGGCTGGATTTACGGGGGGCTGTAAGACCGTACTCACCAGATCCTGAAACAGCAGCCAATCTAGTTCTGCCTTGAGGGTAGTGGTAATTTTTTGTTGGGCCTTGTGGCGAATGAACCGTCGAACAGGGTGGGCATCTGACGGAGATGGCATAGGAACCAGAAGGGGAAACGAGGGAACAGAATTGAAAAATTAACTGGCTATTTTACAGCAAAAGGGAGAAGGGTAAGACCCCAGCCCCTCCCTGGCAGGCCAGTCCTTTGCCAGCAGGAACCTGCCTGCCAATGCTCCCTAGGGCTACCCATCGATGTAACGGTGAGGTTGTGCGGCGGCCAATAACCTTGAACTCCCACAGACAACCTCTGTCCTTAGTAGCCCAGTTATCACATCCAGGACTTATGACTGTTCAGTCAATTGATCGAGGTGCCCTTAAAAATGTTCGTGTTTGAGTAGCATTTAATAATTCGGAAGCTAACCCGAGAGCATTATCTCAAATAGTTCCTTGACCAGGTTATTTCGGGTTTTCGCCACCTCTTCCGCCGGCGAGGTCGACCTCTGATATCGCTGCAGACAGTTCACAGCCTGGTCAGCGTAACGTTCTAAGTGGCCATTATAGCGCCGTTGGTGTTGCAGCAGTTCCTGGTGAGTATGCGAATGTTGCAAACTATAGCTGCTGTGCAGGCTAGATAGCAGAGCGTCAATATCGGCATTGAGGGAGGGGCGATCCCCCATGCTCACCAGCGGTAGCCTTAGCACCAGACAAGCGGCAGCAAACAGTTTGCCCAGATCAGCGATCTCGCTAATGCGTCGGGGGTAAAGATCCCGAATGGAGTTAATCTCAGGGAAAGAAACGGAATTAGCTGTCCCACTGCGGTTGCCATTGCAATTGAACGATCGCGTCAGCCGATAGGTTTCTTTGCCATCCTGTTCATATTTTTCCACCATGCCGCCTTCCTCCGCCAAGGCCCAGGCTGTGTTGAGCAACCGGGTCGCGTGGAGAAGTTTAGCATTCCAATCGATCCCCTCTCCTCCGGCATCGTCGTCAAACTCGCTGGCCCCATTGCTACACAACATAAACAGACCGCGAATAAAAAAAAGGTAGCAAGCGTTGGTGCCAAACAGATAGATGTTCTGGCTTGGATGGTAGGGCGATACCTTAGGCAGGTCTTTGGGATTAATCGCCAGCAGCGACATATCGAGCACTAGCAGCTCTGTGGCAGACTGGCTGAGCTGGGCGTACTGCTCGCCTCGGGTTTCATAAATGGGCGGGATTTTTTCAATGTAGTAGACCCCAAATTCATCGCCATCGTCCTTGGACAAGCCGCTTTTTTCCTTGATCTGGTAGTAGCAGTGTCGCCCGGTTTCGGCGTAGGTAATCAACGCATGGTTGCGCAGCCGTCGAGCCCAGTCCAAACATTGTTTGGGATTCAACTGCCTTGACCGATTGCCATCTCCAGGCTTAGCTAGGTTGAGGTTTTCGTCCCTGGTATAGGCGGCTATTAAGTAAATCCAAGCCTGGATAGCAGCGTAGCAGGCGTAGACCTCACTATCACCGTCGGCAGCGGCGTAGAGACGAGCTTTTTCGGCCAGGTAGAGCCGCCCCCAGTGAATCGACGCTTCGGTTCGCGGCTGCTGCCGGGTAAAGTTTTCGGTGGGCAAACAGGTGTCGTCATGGGAGACGCGGCGAGGGAAAAATAGCAACAGCTTGGCTCTTAAAAAAGCCACCCGGCTGAGCAGTAAATAGTGGGGGTGAAATGTGCCTTGGGACACTTCATTGAGCACCACATATTTTCTTAGACGCAGGCTAATGTGGCGCTGAGCTAGATCCAAGGTCTTCCAGGCCTGCTGCACCAAAATATCCCGGTTGACATCGACTTGGCAGCGCGGAGGTAAATATTGAGGATCGCTGTCACTGGTGTCGTATAGATAGTAGTAATTGGCCAGGCACAGCAGGTAGCGAATCACCAGCGCCCCCGAAAACACCTCGAAGGGCTCCGCCTCTGCTGGAGACGTTTCTAAACCCTGCTCCACAAAGCGATCTAATATCTCCAGCCGGGTGAGGTAGGCCCGTACAGGCCGATACACCCCCTCGTCGAGGAGGGCTTCGGCAATGGACAGGTAGGCATCAAAGACAACGTCAGAAGCCATGTTTTGTAGCGGTCCTGTTGCCTCTGGGCCTTCTGGTAAGAGACTTTGCTCCACCATGCCAACCATAGCCAGGGATGAAAACGGGTACCCCCGCAGACAGGTCCAGGCATCTTGCATAACCTGCGACCGCTCGACCCGCTGACACAGCTGCTGAATATATCGGTCAGGACGAATGCCCGCATTACGAATCGCTTGCAGTCGCGCCTGGAGCGACGCCTGGGCCTGGGCCAGTATAAAATCAAAGCCACAGTAGTCGCCGTGGCCAATGGGGTCGCCAAAGGAAAAGTCCTCATAGTTGCGAAATTGGTCATCCTGACAGGCATTGAGAGTTTCTCCCAAGAGCTGACGGCGGCAGAGTTTGACCAGGCTGTGGGCCCACACCGGAGACGCCACATTATCACGAATAATTGCCTGGGTTGAGGTGACATCGTGGGCGATGGGGAAATACTCCCCCAGGCAGGGAATATCTTGCAGTAGTGTCTTGTTAATTACCTTGATCACGTGGGATAGGGCTCCGCCAATGCCCGTGCTGCTGACGCTAAAGTCAATGCGTCGACGATTTTTGCTGCCGAGACGGCCCAGCACATCACCAATCAGCGGCACGTAGGTCTCTGGTACTTTGATGTAAAATTCCACCACCACCTGGGTAGCTTCCTGAGAGGCCAACTCGTAGTCGCCGGGGCCGGGCAGGTCTGGGTAGGGGGCTCGCCTCACCGACTGGTCTAGCTCTCGCAGGGCCGGGTGCAGCAGCGGCGGATAGGGGTCACTGCTCTGGGGCAGTCCATCCAGCTCTTTATCGGGAAAGGGCAGAGGCCCCGAGGGCATAAAGGTAATGCGCTTGAGGTAAACCGGAAACTGATCGGTTAACCGCTCATTGGCCACAATGCTCTGGGCCAGCTTGGTGACAAAGGCCGGCTGTAGGTACTGGCGCACGTAGGAGTTAATAATGGCATCCCCTGAGTTGGAGAGCTGTTGGTTGCCGCTGCGGGCTAGCAGGCGACGCACTTCCCGCTGGGCCTTGCGGGTAAGTTGTTTGAGGGTATCGTCTCGCCTTTGCACCGCTGCGTTAGCGGCTTTACGGGTGTTTTGGGTGGGCAAAAAGCTATCGAGAGACTGCTTTACTACCTGAGCAATCAGAGCATCCACCGCCCCCAGGTTTTCAAGGGGCACCTCGGCGCGAGCAAAATCGAGACCCACCGCGGCTTTATAAATCCGCAGCAGCATTTCATAGTTTTCGAGGCCGCCAACGGTTTGCAAAATCAGCAGCGATCGCTGAAGCAGCGTCAACCCATCTCCCGCCTGCAAGCCGAGGGCGGTGCGCTCTTTAGGGGCGAGCTCAACCAGCTTGTGCAGCGCCGTGAGGATATCGCCAGGGGTTAGCACCCGGGTATGGGGAAGCTCAAAGTCTTGGTAGGCTTTCTGCAGCCCCTGGCGCAGATTGCGCAACAGTTTAACCACATCCCCTGTGGTTGTGTTGCGGCTCAGGCGCCTTAGCCTTTCCTGCTTTTCACGGGGAGAAAGGTCATCCTGTAAAAGCGCTTTGACGAAACGGCGCAGCTCGTTTTTGCCCAGTAGGTCTTCGATGCCTTTGGCATTGATTTCGCCGTTAGATTTTTGGGTAAATGCTAGACAGGCACATAGGTAATAGTAAAGGTGATAGCTACGCTCAGAGTCAGCAGGGTTATCTGATGGCATTAGGGGCGAGAGAAAACTTATTTACCAATTTCAGGAAAACCTTGGCCTGCTACACCACACCTTTCCTGTATCCAAATTGCCACGCACTCAACCATTATCCTGTAGTAAGCACTACAAAATGGCGGACTAAATCTGGCCAGCATTAGAATTTGGTTAAAAATAATACAAGATTTTTGGGAAATTTACCCCAGGTTCTTTTCCGGATAGATTGCAAGAGTCTCCAGCGTCTCTACCACACGGAACTTACCATTTTCATAAGATAAGGCTAGATAGGGCCAGGGAATCCCTGCATTAGGCCGCCGGTTTCCCTGACCCCTGATCACCAGAACATTGTTCTAATGTCTCTCAGAGAGTACTCCAAAAACTTTGGAATTGTCTCTAAGCAAAATCGTTCCTTTACAAACTCCTAACCAATAGGTTCTTGGGTAAGGGAAACCATGGAGCAATGTCCTCTGGTTCTGTTCAGTAACCCAAAGAACCCTAAGGAGGGACATTTTATGTTGATGCATCACGATGATAACTCTCACCCCCACCACCTGGAGTGCCCTCGCTGCGGGGGACGGCATACCATTGTCACCAAAGCGGAGAGCCATTATGTTTGTCTACGTTGTGGCTGGGAGCGAGATCTGTCTGGCGAAAGTTTCCACGGCGGAGCAGGAGTACTGTCCTTGATCGGCGCGATTTTCCTCCTCTTCCTCCTCCTGTAGGGACAAGCAGAAAAGCTGGCAGGTAGTGTGGGCCTCGCGGCCACACTACCTGCCATCTAGGCGGCGGTTTCCCAAAGGGCGAGGTTATGCCCAAGCCGAAAGGCCCCCTGACGGTGCAGATGGATGACCTGGGGTCGTTCGTCGATGCCAACTCGAGACCCACATTGGAGCCATCTGGCTGTTCATCCATGATGACAATCGCCGCATCAGACAAAAGCTGGCCGGGCAAGGCGACCCCGCCTTTTCCCCTGCCCTGCACTAAAATGCACTACCAAGACAACCAGTTTGATTAGGAGACAATTAACCCAAAGACCCGACAAGGACAAGGCCGTAGGCCTGAATCGACTCGCCATAACCCGCTGATCTGACCCCGCAGCCCATTACTATGAGCCCTCGATTAAGATGCAATTACCCCGAAGACCGCCGGGATAGTAATGGACGTTAAATGGCAAAGCCATGAAGAATGTTGTGATTGCCCTGGCCCTGGCCCTGGGGTTGCCCTTCCTGGGTCTGTTGCTAACCTTTGTCTATGTCACTTCGCCGCGCTGGGCAGAGGCCGACTACGATAACCTGATCACCTACGACACCTACCCCGCTGGCCCTGCCAACCCTGAAACCCTCACCATTGTCACCTACAACCTGGGCTATCTCTCTGGTTTGACCAACCAGCAGCCCGTGGAGCGCGATCGCCAACACCTAGATACCCATCTGACTACCGCGATCGCCACGCTGAAATCTCTGCAGGCCGATATTCTGGGGCTGCAAGAAATCGATTTCGACGCCTATCGCACCTTTAACCTCAATCAGCAGTACGCCATCGCCTCAGCCCTGGAAACGCCCTACGCGGCGATCGCGGTGAATTGGGATAAACGCTACGTCCCCTTCCCCTACTGGCCGCCCCAGGCCCACTTTAGGGGAGTTACCTCTGGGCAGGCGGTACTGAGCCGCTATCCCATTCGCCGCAATGACCGCTTGGTACTGCCCCGAGTACCCTCCCATAACCCCCTCTACGAGGCCTTTTATCTGGATCGGGTGGCCCAGGTTACCGAAATTGATGTTTCCGGGCGGCCGCTGCTGGTGATAAATGTTCACCTGGAAGCCTTTGATCAACCCACCCGCCGACACCAAACTGAACTGGTGCGGCAACTGGCCGAGCAGTATGCCCAACGGTGGCCTGTCCTGCTGGTGGGAGACTTCAATAGCGACTCCGATCGCCCTGAAGAAGCCGATCACCCTGCCATTGACACCTTGCTGACCTCCACGGTCCTGGCCTCTGCCCTGGCCCCTCAGACCTTAGCCCAGCCCCAGGGGGCCACCTTTCCCGCCGACCAGCCCCAACACACCCTCGACTACATTTTCTACACCCCAGCTACCCTAGAATTGCTGGATGCCGGAGTCGTTACTACCGCCGGGCAGGCTTCCGATCACCTGCCAGTACAGGCCCAGGTGCGATTTCGCTCCGTTTCCCCTCCCTAACCCAGGGGCCAGTTGCCCAGGAACGGCCCTACCCGACCTGGCCGAAGCGATCTAGGGGCCAGAACCGGAAGCGGGCCCGACCAATCAGATTAGCTTGGGGCAAGGGGCCCCAAACGTGGGAGTCATTGCTATCGTTACGGTTGTCGCCTAAGACGAAGAGGTGGCCTGGGGGCACGGTCACCGGCCCCAGGTGGTATTGGGGGGGAGCCAGGATGTAGGACTCCGCCAGGATCTGCCCATTCAGTCGCACCTGTCCATCAACCACCTCTAGGGTATCGCCGGGTTCCCCCACGATCCGCTTGATGAAGGCTTGCCCACCGTTGTAGCCCAAACCCACTAGCTGGGCTGGCGGTTTGAAGACGACAATGTCACCCCGGTGGGGTGGCTGCCAGCGATAGGACAGTTTATCCACCAGCAGGCGATCGCCAATCTGCAAGGTAGGGTCCATGGAGTTGGACGGAATATAGCGCGGCTCGGCGATCAAGACCCGCACCACCAGGGCAATCACCAGGGCAATCGCCAACACCCGCAGATTGGCCCGCCACCCCGCCGCCGGCGACCCTGGCGAGCTAGGGGCGGAGTCACGATCTAGGGTGGACGATGGCCCAGGCTCAGCCTCGGGGGGCAGGGGGGAAGAAGAACTGGGCGGTTTAGGGGACATAGGAAACTCAGCGAGGCCAACAAGGACCAGGGTAAAGCAAAGTCAGCCTCGAGGAGTAGGCGCATCCGGTAGAGGCTGGGGGGTTAAAACCCGAATTCCAGAATGGCACCAGAATTTTCCGCGAACTGTTGATAGCTCGTCACCAATCTCAGGGTCAGGCGATCGCCAATCCGGTAGCGCACACCGAAGAGGGGCGGCGTGATGCCGCTAAAGACGGTCTGGGCTGAAACGGAAAGATTGTCCGACAGGTTAAAGCCAATTTCGCCGCCAATATCAAAGGCGTCGGAACCCGCTGGCGAAGCCGGGAACAAGCGCAGATCCACTCGATTGATGCCGGCCCCCAGCAGGCCCTGAACCCGACTCAGCAGGGCAGATCCAGCAAAGGTGACTAACCCCTGAAAGTTATCCCCAGTGCCAGTAACACTGCCCAGGGTAGATTCTAGGGCCGTGAGCAAGCCACTGCTAAGCAGGGAAACAATATCGCTTTCCGAACGGGGG
>DVEE01000066.1 GCA_015295885.1 Leptolyngbyaceae cyanobacterium M65_K2018_010 | reverse complement strand
ATCTGGCTCAGTATGTGGCCAGGGAACTGGTGCGGAGTGAGCAAAGTCAGGCCACCGCCGCTCCCTTGGGCCCAGCCCCGGAGGAGGCGTTCACCCTGCCTGACCATCCCTGGCAGGCTCCCGCCCCTCTGGATCCGCCACCGACCCGACGTAACGACAGTATGATTTTTCTATTGTCGGCCCCCCGGTCGGGCTCGACCCTATTGCGGGTCATGCTGGCTGGTCACCCAGACCTATTTTGTCCGCCAGAATTGCACTTGCTGCCCTTCAATACCCTAGAGGCGCAGCAAACTGCCCTGGGCAGTAGCTACCTGCAGGAGGGGCTGCAACGGGCCTTGATGGAGCTATTACACTTGGATGCTGACCAGGCAGAGGCTCTGTTGTCGGAGTGGAGCCAACACCATCTGACCATGCCAGAGGTCTACGATAAACTTCAGCAAAGTGCGGCCCCTCGGCGGCTAGTGGATAAGTCGCCCACCTACAGCCTCAGCCTGGCGACCTTGGAACGAGCTGAGCAGATTTTTGAGGGAGCCAAGTACATTCATCTGGTTCGTCATCCCTACGCGGTGATCGATTCCTTTGTGCGTAACCGCATGCACAAAATCTTTGACCTCCAGACCCCTGATCCCTATCCGTTGGCCGAGTTGGTTTGGCAAACCTGCAACCAGAACATTGAGACTTTTCTTCAAGGCGTGGATTCCTCACGCTACTTGGTGCTACGTTACGAAGACTTGGTCAGCGATCCTGAGACGGAGATGGGCCGAGTGTGTCATTTCCTCGAACTTCCCTTTGACCCGGCGGTGCTCAGTCCCTACGAAGGCCGCCGCATGACCGATGGGGTCCGGGCCCAATCCCTAGCGGTGGATGACCCCAATTTCCGCCAGCGCGATCGCATCGAGGCCAATCTGGCCACGGTTTGGCAATCGATCCAGTTGCCCCGTCCATTGACGCCCACCAGCCAGGCGATCGCTCGCCAGTTTGACTACTCTCTACCCCAGGAAGCCCAGTCCTGGACCGTCGGGGCTAGCCCTAGGACAACAGCACCGACTTCCTTACTGGCTGACTACGTGCCCCTGGCTCACCTGTGGGAGGAATTCATCCCCCTGCGCGGACGAGACACCTGTCTCTGTCATTGGGGTTCGGCGGATGATCCGAAAATTCTCTGTCTCCACGGCATTCTAGAACACGGTGCCAGTTGGGATGCAATCGCGGCTCCCCTGGCGGCCCAGGGTTACCATGTGATGGCTCCCGATTTGCGGGGGCACGGTCGTTCTGCCCACGCCGGCCCCGATGGCGGCTATCAGCTGCTCGACTTCCTGGGCGATATGGATCAACTCAGCCAGTCCCTCACCCAACCAGGTCAACCTCTAGTCTTGGTGGGTCATTCCATGGGTGCGGTACTCGCGGCCATTCTGGCTAGCCTGCGGCCCCAGCGGTTCAGCCGCCTGGTGTTGGTGGAACCCGTAGTGCCCGCCCCTGAGCAACCTCAAGCTACGACCACCCAACTGGCCGCCCACCTGGACTACCTGGCCACTCCCCCGGCCCCCATAGTCATGGATAGCTTGGCCACGGCTGCCCAGAGGATTCAAGCCCTTAAACCCAACCTCTCCGATCTGGCCGCCGAGAAGTTAGCGACAAGGCTGACTCGACCAATCGAAGGGGGCTTAACCTGGCGTTGGGACCCCCGCCTTCAAGCCCGTACCGCCCTTAGCCTAGGGGGAGGCTGGCTAGATCGGCCCAGTTATGGCCAGTTGCTGCACCAGTTGGCCGTACCCACGACCGTAGTCTTCGGGAATAACAGCCAGTTCAACCGCCCCGAAGATCTGACGTTTCTGACTGCCCACCTGCCCCATGCTACCCTGCTGACCTTGGCCGGCGGCCATGACCTCCCCTCCGAAACGCCCATGGAGCTAGCCCAGATTATCCAGAATGTAATCAAGGAGAGTAGCCCTGATGGCCCTAGGCGCTAATCTGGCCGTGCTATGGGAAATTCCCCTGGGGTTGCTGTCCTTTGGCTTTTCCAGGGTGGTCAAATGGACCATGACCTTAGCCAGTCGTTACTACAATCCCAGGGATCGCCAGGCTCAACCAGACTGGCAGATTGTTGATGCAGATTTTCTCAACTCACCGCTCAAGCTGCTCTGGACCATGAGCCGAGCCCGCTGGAACCTGCATGCGCTGATTGCGATCGCCGGGCCTTTCACTGTCACTTCCCAGCTCACCCTAGACACCCGCTCCCTGTGGAAATCTGCTCCCTCTTGGACCGCCGTTATCTACACCCTGAAGGGTTACCAAACCGTTACCAGCGTCGGTTCCCTCACCACGCCCCCCGACCAACCCACAGTCACCATCGACCTACCACCGGGTCGCTACCTGGTGGGCCTGCGCCACTACAACTGGAATAACCCGGTCGAACTCCCCGCCATTGCTGTGGATGGGGTGCCAGCTCTGGCCAGCCAAACCCTAGAAGCCCCGCCCGATTTCAATCAGTTCTATCGCGATCTACCCGCCCGCCGGGGTTGGCTCTACAGTGCCCTCAACTTTTATGTCTATCCCCTGCTGCGCTGGTTACAATGGCTGCCTGAGGCCATCGTTAAACCCATCTTTCTGCCCGTGCCCAACCCAGAAACGCACTTTTTTTACGGGGCCTTAGACCGGGGCGAACAACTCACTATCGACCTACCTGCCCACCTGCGGGATACTCACCGCCTGTACTTCAGTCTTTACAGCCGCGACTGCTTCCCCCTAGATTGGTACTCCATCACTACCGACCATCACACCACGCAGCCCATGCCCGAAAAGGCCGTCTATATCCTGCGGATGCATCCCAAAACCCCAGCGGCCATGGCGGCGGCAAAACCTACAATCAATTTTTCGGCAAACGTTTCGGGGTAAATAATGTAATAATATAGTGGATAAATCGATTAATTCAGATTTTTCGAATATCAAGCCACATTATTAAGAACTGATCAGGAAATCTCCAGGTTTTTAGCTTTGGAAAAATTCATTTTCTGATGTCTTTGATGTCAGTTCAAAACGATTCAAGATTCAACAGTTTTCAACCACCCAATTAGGACAAAAAATGAAGCAGCCTTCTCAATCGATAATTGCTGCATATCTAATCGGCCTAGTGCAATTGTTTACCTATCACCTTGGATCGCTGCTTATCCTGATAACTGGATTGTCTTTTGGCTCTGTACTATGGATTGTTGTTTTGTATGTCAGTCGTGCATTGGCAACAACCGCTATTTACCATCGACTGATTACCCACAAGTCCTATCAAGCTCCTGCCTTGGTTAAATGGGTGGGATGTACTGTGGCGGCTGCAGCAGGCCAAATGGGTCCAAGCTGGTGGAAAGCCCACCACCTAACCCATCATCAACATACTGATCACGAGTTGGATCCCCACTCCCCCTACATCCCGTTTCAGGGAGTTCGAGGTTTTTTTGGGTCCCAAGGGGGTTGGATCTTAACTTTTCGGTCATTCACCACTAATCTGCCAAGCGATGTTGAGAGTGACCGTGTACTGAGGTTGATTGACCGTTTACATTTCATACCTGTCATAGCACTTGCGGCTATCTCATACTTCATCGGAGGGATTGAGTATCTTGGAGCTTTTTTCCTCAGCACTACCTTGCTGTTTCATACCACTCAAACCGTCAATTCCTTTGCCCATATCTTTGGTGAGCAACCCTTTATCACCGACGACCACAGTCGTAACAATGGGTGGGTGGCATTTCTTACCCTAGGCGAAGGCTGGCACAATCTCCACCATGCTTTTCAATCTTCTAGCCGTCAAGGCATCACCATTCACGATGGTCAGGTGGTCTATCTACCTGACCCCACCTTTAGGTTCCTGAAGATGCTGGAGTTCTTGGGGTTAGCCTCAAAGCTCAGAGTGCCGACCGAAACCGAGCTACTGGCACGCGCGAGGAATCTTTCTGACCAAAATGGGGAATTACCTGTTGCCTCATCTGCAAAATCCTGAACCTATCAAGCCCAAGGTACAATTCTCCAGAGTTTGAGGGAAAAAGTTGACCTCAGCTAGCGAATATCTACATGACATCGGTTCCTCACCACGCCCTCCTTCAACCCAGCCTGCTTCAGATCCCATTAAGGCCTGATAGGGGGCGCTAGGGAGTCCCTAAGGTCAGAGAAGCCAACCAATCGGCCAGTCCGTTCAGAATTAATTGAACGCCGATGGCCATCACAAACAACCCCAGCAGCCGGCTCATAGCCTGAATGCCACTGGCCCCCAGCAGCCGCAACAAGAGGGTGGAGGACCGCAGGGACAGAAAAATAGCGATGCCAATCAACCCAATAGCTACCCCCATGGCCAGCAGGTTGATGGCCGTGGGCAGCGATTTCATCTGGCCGGCCTGGGCGGCTAGCCCGAGGGTAACCGCGATAGATCCAGGCCCTGCCAGCAGAGGAATGGTCATGGGCATAAAGGAAATATCCTTGTGCTGCACGATGCGCTCAGCCATATCCTGGTTGTCAACTTCATTCAGTTTGGGGTCAGAGTTGACCGCCCGCCAGGCAGCGTGGAACACGACCATGCCGCCGGCGATGCGCACCACAGCCAAAGAAACCCCAAAAAAATTCAGGATGCTGCCTCCTACCAGAAGGGCTCCAATCAACAGCAGAACAACATTACGGGCTATGCAGAGGGCATACCGATGGCGTAAATCCCCTGGCACGCCAGCGGTCAGAACCAAAAAAATGGGAACGCCTCCGATGGGATCGACCACCGGGAACAAAGCCGCTACACTGCCCAACACCAAATCTAAAAAGGGGTGCATGGCAGATGGGATTATTTCCAAATCCGGTTTTCTAAATCCCGCACCTGACGTTCCAAACGATCCAGCCGGCCCCTCAACTCATCCATTTCTGCCTGGCGAGGGACTCCTAAGTCTTGCAGAGTGTTCCGAAACAGTCTCTGAAACTGATCTTCCAGGGAACTATTGTTAACGTTGAGTTGGGCCATCACCTCATCCACAAAGCCGCGAGCCTGATCCGGGTTAAACTTGCCCTCTCGCACCCATTCTTCCGTCACCTGTCTGAGCCGCTCTGCCACCAGGGAGGTTGTTCCCACACCAATCATTAGTAGCTGCCGTAAAAGGTTGTTAGTATCCATGGACAAGGTCTCCTGAATGAGGTTGGGCGGGGGGCAGCGGCCCAAGTAGGCCATTTCTAAAGCAGGGGAATTCTCAACCAGGCTGGCACCTGTACCTTCACCCTGGACGCCAAAAACAGGGTATGTATGGTTCGAGGCATGCCTTAAATTACCCACCGCTTCATTGTGTCAGAGTTTTTCAAATCCTCAGGTATTGAAAGCCGAACTAATCACCCACGGCTTTTACCCGCAGGGAGACCATGGCGGCCCAGTGAAAAACTACCCAGGTTCGATCCAACCCAGCCTGGGCCAGGCAGAAACCTGGGATACTCAGAGGAGGGGGATGATAGTCCCTGCCAACTTAGCCCCCCACCGTTTGCCCTTGAGCACCCCAGACCTGCACTAACTGGATGAGCCCCAAGGCCCTAACCAGCCGACACCCCCTATTGGGGTTTGGGGCCGCGGCCCTGGCCTCAGCACCAGGCCGAGCCCAAGGGAAAAGGACAGGTTATCGACGGAGAAGTGATCGATGTTGACCTTTGCCAGTAATCGGGACCAGGCCCAGGCTGATCAGCTTCTGCAGCCCTGCCTAATCCGAGTGATTGATAATCTGCGCAAACACACTGAAACCTTAGATTGGCACAGCGAGTATCTGGAACAGGTGCAGTGGCCCAGGGGCACCACGGAAGCTCAGCAACGCCAGGTGAAGGCGCTCATGGCAGAACTGGACCAGGCGCCTCCAGCGGCCGTGGCCCAAATTCAGCAGGCTCTCGACCAACTGCCCACCCCCATGCCCATCTACGAGCTACGCCTGACTCGAGGACCCTACACCGCCAGCCTCAACCTCTGGGATCTGTGCTTTCAGGTCTGCTTCCAAAATTTTGATCCGGAACAGCCCGCGGTGGTGGATCCAGCTCTGCTGGACCCCAAGGGCGACATCGATTGGATTACCCTGGATGAAAAGGCTAAAGCTCTAGTGGCAGCCTCCCTTGCCGCAGTCACCCGCCTAGCCGTCTGCGGTGATCCGCCCCTCCCCGAGGCTATCGAGTGACGGTCTGTACAGCCTCCCTTTTGCCCCACGGCCCCGCCCCGCCCCCCAACTATGCTTGACCTGCACGCCCATACTACCTATTCCGACGGCAGTCTCACCCCGGCTGAACTGGTTCAAGCCGCGATCGCAGCCGGAATCAAAGCCCTAGCCATTACCGATCACGATACCCTGGCCGGTTGGGATGAGGCGATGGCCGCGGCGGGCTCAGAGCTGGAAATTGTGCCGGGGGTGGAACTCAGCACGGTAGAGAATGGGCGATCGCTGCACATTCTTGGTTTTTACCCCCACCGCGACCGCCTGGAACCCAGGCTACAGGAGCGGATTGCTGGCCGACGGCGGCGGGCCCAGGCCATGGTAGAAAAACTCACAGCCCTGGGCTATCCCATTGAAATTCCCCCCCTGGAGGGGAATATGGCCCCCGGTCGGCCCCATCTGGCGGCAGCCCTGGTCAAGGCCGGGTATGCTCGGTCTAGCCGCGAGGCCTTTAACCGCTGGTTAGGGGACCATGGCCCAGCCTACGTACCCTACGAAAAATTTTCCGCCACCGAGGGTATTCAGCTTCTGCGCC
Organism: Leptolyngbyaceae cyanobacterium M65_K2018_010; assembly: GCA_015295885.1. GTDB lineage: Bacteria > Cyanobacteriota > Cyanobacteriia > Phormidesmidales > Phormidesmidaceae > Nodosilinea. Next base: position 4,951 of record DVEE01000066.1, on the reverse strand, counting down.
AGTGTGGTGCCGTGCCCGTGTGGGCCCATCCCTATCTCTTTCGGGGCGGCACCGTAGAAACCCTGTTGCCCCGGTTGGTCGCCGCCGGGCTAATGGGGGTAGAGGTTTATCATCCTCACCACAGCCCCAGCCAAATCCGCTGCCTAGAAGCCTATTGCCACCAGTACGATCTATTGAAGACCGGTGGTAGCGACTACCACGGGTCTAACTCAGAGGCTAAAACCAGCGACCACGCCGAGCTCAACCAACTGCACCTGGCCCTGACCCTTTTATCTCCCCTCAAGCGAGCTGTCTCCCAGGTATCTCAACTGAGCTGGAGCCATGACTAACCTGCCCTTTGACCAACTGTGGGAGATTCTGGGGGGCATGTTAGCCCTCAACCCCGAAGCCTTCCGAGCCGCCCAAGCCCTTCGGGCAGATCAGCTAGATAGCTTGGCCCTAGGGATTGTGGTCCTAGCTGGGATCTCCCAGGCTATGGCCCAAGCCGTCATCCTATTTGTCAATCGGGTCAAGCCGCTGCGGTTTGTGCTCAGCCAGGGCGTTATGGCCCTGTTGTTTGTGGTCGGTTATCTGCTTTGGGTCTTGAGTATCTGGCTGGCCGGCCGTGAATTTCTGCAAGTCCCCATTCCCTGGGCGGTGGTGGCCGAAGGGTTAGCCTTTGGCTATTTACCCCTGGTGTTTAGCTTTTTAGGGGCCTTGCCCTACCTGGGGCAGCCCCTACTTCGCCTCCTGTCTATTTGGAACCTGCTGGCCGTAGTGGTGGGTTTTTCCGTGCTGGCCAACCTCACCGCTGGTCAGGTGATCTGGCATGTGGGCCTGGGCTGGATCGTGCTGCTGGTGTTGCAGCAAACCGTGGGGCAACCGCTGGTAAATGGGTTGCATCGGCTGCTAAATCGGGTGGCCGGGGTGCCGTTGGTGCTAAACCCCCAACAGCTCCGCCATTGGGCTAACCAGGTTGGGCCTCCCCCCAACCCAAAGGCCCAGCCTTTAACCGCCCCCCCAAAGGCCCAGGCACTGGAGCGCCTGGCTGTCCGTCCAGGGGGGACCCTAGCAGTTCCCCACCCAGGCCCCCGGCAGCCAACCTCCTCTACCGCTGTCCTGCCGGCTTCCCCAGGGATAGGGCGATGGCCCCGCCGCTGGCGGCAGCTTTTTCTCTTCAGCAGTGCTGCCCTGCTGGCCCTGATCACCACAGTGGCCCTGACCCCTCTGCGGGAACTGTTACTGGGTTGGCTCAATCCCTCGGGTCGCCTACTGGCCTGGATGGTAGACCTGGTCTGGATAGCCTTGATTGCCTTGGTGATTGGTGGTTTACTGGCCCCCCTGGAGGCTCTCGGTTGGTGGGCCGGTTGGTATGGCGAAGGAGTAGAACCCATGGCCGTGACGGAGGGGAACCTAGCCGTCCCCCCTGGCTCTGGGACTCCCTTTAGGCGCTACATCGTCTACCTCGATGGGGTGAACCAAGCCACCTCGGGCTACCAGCCGGCGGTGGCTCAATACCTGGCTGAGTTAGAGCAAGCCCTACCGGCGGATATTGCCCTGGTGAAGGGTCTGATTCCCTACTCGGTGCTCAACCGTTCCCTGACCGAAGACCGTCCCCTGGCCTTTTTCTGGCGTTGGGTAGAGACCCTGTCCGCCCACTGGGTGAAATCGGTAGGAATGATTATCAATATCCGCAACATCATGATCGTGGGGGTTTCTGCGGATGCCCGCTATGGCCCGATTTACAACCATGGGGTGGCCCAGCAAGCCTATGAAAGTTTGTTGCGGGCCGGTTATCCCCACGATGGCGGGATTCCCCTGACGTTAATCGGCTACAGCGGCGGGGGGCAAATAGCCATGGGGATTATGCCGTTTTTGAAACAGGCCCTAGTAGCCCCCATAGAAGTGATTTCCCTAGGTGGGGTGATCAGTGGCAATGTCCGAGCCCTGGAGGCAGAGCATGTGTACCATCTGGCCGGTGCGAAGGACTCGGTGCAACGGCTGGGACCCATCCTGTTTCCTCGGCGCTGGCCACTCCTGTTTTTGTCCTACTGGAACCGGGCCAAACGTCAGGGCAAGATCACCGTCATCCCCCTAGGTCCGGTGGGGCATCAGGTTCCAGGCGGCATTGTGGATCCCAATGCCTTTTTACCCGATGGTCGGAGTCACCTGCAGCAAACCCTGGATTTGACCCAGGAGATTCTGATCGGGAATCTGCGTCAGCGGCTGGATAAACAGCAACAGGAAATCAACAACCCAGGCAATTACTATCGTTTTCAGGCTGCGGCCTTTAACCGGCTGGACTATTACCCCATTCAGGCCAGGCCAGATGCCCAATGGTATCGGCCCATAGCCAATTGGGTAGGGCGGTTAATATTGCCGACCATCGAGGAACGGACCTACCTGGATGGGGTCTGGTTTGAGATTCTCCAGGCCCCCGAGGCATACCAAAGCTGGCTAGGCAAAACCGTAGTCCTGCGCTGGTATCCTCCCTGGGAGAACCAGCGGCAATTTCGGGCCGTCACCCGCGATATTCACTTTAGCGCCGCCGCTGAAGCCTCTTACCGAGATGGGTTGATTCTACCGACCCGCCTGAACCACTGGCGCCTAGTCACGCCCCTGGAATCCCTGGCCGGTGCCCGCCCCCTAGATGATGTGGTGGTGCAATTGCCAGAACCAGTGGCCATGGAATCGCAGAATGACACCTTGACCCTTACCATAGCCCACGAACCCATCCAGACCGTGGGCCGTTTCTACGCTTTGGTGCGCTTTTTAGAACCGCTGGATCAATCCCTGGAACGCTATCGGGTGGCCCACTTTAACCGCGCCAGCGGCGAGTTTGATGGCCTCCAAGAGGTGGTGTACTTACCCCAGGTGGTGAGCGATGGAGAGGGCATTGAGGCCGCTACCAATCGAGCTCTGTCGCGATCGCCCCTAAACCCAACCGGTTGGTACATCTACGGTGCCCCCAATGCCCAGGGTGAATTTGTGGTGCAAGCCCTGCGGCCCCGGCAGCTCTGTCAGTTACAACCGAGTCAGTTCATCCCCAGCTACCGCCAGGGGCGACGCTATCTGCGGCGGGAATCCTGGAGCCGGTTGGCCGAGAAAAAGGGCACGGTGGAGTCGGTGTTGATTGCCCCCCAGGCTAGTTCCCTGGCCGCGGCCCTAGACCCGTGGCAGGAGGGAGACCAGGCCCTGGTGGTCCATGTCTATGGCGGCATTGGTGGGGTAAAGCGAGAGCCTGCCGCCCGCGGGCCAGTTTACTTTGGCCATTTTGCCTACGGGGTGGCCACGGTAGTGCGGGAACCCCTGGCCCAGGAGTTACAGTTTCAAATTCGCTACCATCAGGTCTATACCCACAATCGCCGGGGGCTGGTTGCCGGCACCCTAGATTGGTCACTATACATGGGCGATCGCCAGTGGGGGTTCCTGGGCACCCGCCCAGTCTCCGATATTTTAATTAAGCTGCCAGCCTATACCCAACCCTTTCAGTTCCAGGACAGGGCCTGGTCTGCTCTGGACGATTTGCGCCTAGAATTGGAAGTTATGACCGCCCGCTACCGGACCGGGGATGGTACCGGCGTTACCTACGTCGGCCCCGCCAATAACTGCGCCCAGGATTCCAACCAGGCCATGTATGCCAGTGCTAAACACCTGGAGGACGCGATCAGAATCCACGGCGCTAAGCTCCAGGCTTGGGAAGTCAACCATCCTGACCAAGCCCAGCAGTTCAACCAATTGCTGAGATTTCGCCGGGCTATTCAGCGGCGCCTCCTCCCCCTGGGCAGTGCCCGGGCCGACTGGGAAGAGGAGCAACAAACCTTGGGCAGTAGCCTGTCAGACTATCCCCTCAAGACCCTAGGGCGAGGCTTGATGAGTTGGCGGACTATGTTGCCTCGCAAGGCCAGCGATACCATTACCGATCTCTGCCTCAGCCACGGGGCCAGCCTTTGGGTGCTGCGCACCAACCAAGTGGGCGGTTACGATCCCGACATTGAACCGATTCCTCCCATGACCCTCTAATCAAAACCATGCCCACTCAAGTTGCCCTGATTGCCCACGATGGCAAAAAAGATGACATAGTAGCCCTGGGCGATCGCTTCCGGGGCATCCTATCCCGCTACCATCTGATTGCCACGGGCACCACTGGGGAACGCCTGAAACAACAAACTGGCCTCGAGATTGAGTGCATGTTGTCTGGCCCCCTAGGCGGCGATACCCAGATAGCCGCACGGGTTGCGGTGGGGGAGGTGGCTGCGGTCATCTTTCTGATTGACCCCCTCTATGCCCAACCCCACGAACCCGATATTCAGGCCCTGCGGCGGGTATGCGAAGTCCATAACGTGCCCCTGGCCACCAACGTTGCCACCGCCGAGGCCGTGATTAGCCACCTGGGTAAATCCAGGGTAAGCCATCTGATCTTTAATCCCGTTGCCGGTCAAGGTAATCCGGATAACGATCTCACCCTGATTCGGCGGCTCCTGGAGCCCCAGGTGCAGGTCAATGTCATCTTTACCGAAGCCAATGTGAACCCGGCAGACCAGGCCCGCCAGGTACTCTCCCAGGGAACGGATCTGGTGATTGCTTCCGGCGGAGATGGCACCGTCTCGGCGATCGCCGGAGTCGTAATGGAAACCGACACCCCCCTGGGTATCATTCCCCGTGGCACCGCCAATGCCTTTGCCAGTGCCCTGGGTATTCCGACCACCATTCAGGCCGCCTGTAACACTATCCTGGCCGGGAATACCCAAGTCGTCGATGTGGCCCGCTGCAATGGCCGACCCATGGTGCTGCTGGCTGGCGTCGGCTTTGAGGCGGACTATGTAAACCGAGCTAACCGCGAGCTGAAAAATCGCTTAGGTGTTTTAGCCTACCTTTTGGCCGGGGTGCAGCAAATCAACGAGGCCCAGAATTTTGAAGCCACCATTGAACTTGAGGGAGCCGAACACAGCCACGGCAACATCCTCAGGGG
>DVEE01000193.1 GCA_015295885.1 Leptolyngbyaceae cyanobacterium M65_K2018_010 | reverse complement strand
CTTGGCTGGTCTTCCACAGGGCAGCTTATCTCAACTTCTTTGGTCCACTTACGATCAATCTGGCACGGAATGAGGGCTATTGCAACATCCTGCGAGCCGAGACGATGCTGGGTGTGCTGCTGTGCCCAGGCAGAGGGCTGCTCGCCCATTGCCCAGGCCTACCAGGAAGGGCGGGACTTTGTCTCCCCTGTTAAGCCCAACACCATTGCCAAATCCATCGCCATTGGCAACCCGGCCGATGGCATCTATGCCCTCGACATTGCCCGCAAAACCAACGGCAACATTGAGGCGGTTACCGATGCCGAAATCGTTGAAGGCATGAAGCTTTTGGCCGAAACCGAGGGCATCTTCACTGAAACCGCTGGCGGTACGACCATCGCCGTCCTCAAGAAGCTTGCCGCCGCCGGCAAAATCGACCCCGATGAATGCACCGTGGCCTATATCACCGGCAATGGCCTCAAAACCCAGGAAGCCGTTCAAGGCTACATCGGTGAGCCCCTGACCATTGAGCCCAAACTTGACAGCTTTGAGCGGGCTTGGGAACGGGCTCGTACCCTCGACCGGCTGGAATGGCAGCAAGTTCTGGTTTAAGCAGGCCACCCACTACCGCTGGTAAGGTTTTACCGTGTTTTGCATTGACTGTTTTGCATTGACTGTTTTGCATTGACTGTTTTGCATTGACTATTGATGGCTGAGCTATGGCTGTAAAAGTACTGATTCCCACTCCCCTGCAAAAGTTCACTCATAATCAGGCCACCCTGGAATGCGATGGCGGCACTATCGTAGAACTCCTGGAGGCCCTGGAAACCAACTGCCCTGGCATTAAAGCTCGCCTCTGTGACGAAGCGGGCGAATTGCGTCGATTCGTTAATTTCTACGTCAACAGCGAAGATATTCGCTTTCTAGACGGCAAAGAAACCTCCCTCAAGGATGGGGACGAAGTTAGCATTGTCCCCGCCGTGGCGGGGGGCTGACGCGAGGCTACTGCGCCATTTAGCAGCAACAACTTAAACAACTCGAACCAACCAATGGAGGCCAGGGGCGATCGCTCCTGGCCTTTTTTCAGGTCGCAGATCCCTAGGACGTGTTTTAAAGGTCGGTCAAAGCCCCATTCTTTCCTAGGAAAATCAAGGTTTCAGGGGGGTTAAAATAGACCCTAGTCCCCACCCCCCTGAGTCCTTCTCTAACCGGGATGATTCACGAACCCATCCATTGGCACCGGTGATGCCCCAACCATCCCCCCGGGCAGGGCCCTAGTACTCAGGTACGGAGGGATCAACCTCTCGGCTCCAGGCTAAAATGCCGCCCTTGACATTGGTGCCGGTGATGCCGTGGCGCTTCAGAATGCCCAGGGCCGTGGCCGAACGCCCCCCCATCTTGCAATGGACAATCAAGCGGTGGCCGTTGAGCAGGCTTTTCACCCGATCCACCCCGTCACCCTGTTCGATGTCGGGTAAGGGCACCAAAATTGCCCCCGGAATACTGGCAATTTCGTACTCATTGGGGTTGCGCACATCCAGCAGCAGCACCTGATCGTCGCCCCGGTCGAGCACTTGCTTCAGCTCAGTCACGGTCATTTCGGGAATGTCGGCCAGTTCCTTTTCCGCCTCCTGACGGGCCTGGGGAATACCGCAGAACATTTCGTAGTCGATCAGGGTTTCGATCACCGGGCGCACCGGGTTAGGCCGCAGCTTCAGTTCCCTAAAGGTCATATCTAGGGCGTTGTAGAGCAGTAGTCGCCCGCTCAGGGTATTGCCAGTACCCAGAATCACTTTGATGGTTTCGTTGGCCTGAATGGTACCAATGATGCCGGGCAGCACCCCTAACACTCCCCCTTCGGCGCAGGAGGGTACCAACCCCGGCGGTGGCGGTTCCGGGTAGAGGTCGCGATAGTTGGGCCCGTCCTGATAGTTAAACACTGTGGCCTGTCCCTCGAAGCGGAAGATCGAGCCGTAAACGTTAGGCTTGTTCAGCAGCACGCAGGCATCGTTGACCAGGTAGCGGGTGGGAAAATTATCGGTGCCATCGACCACTACGTCGTAGTCCTTAAAGATATCCAGGGCGTTTTCAGAACTCAGACGAGTTTCAAACAGATCCACCTGGCAGTGGGGATTAATCTCAAGAATGCGGTTTTTGGCCGATGCGATTTTAGGCTTACCCACCCACGACTCGCTGTGGATGATTTGCCGGTGCAGGTTCGATTGATCGACCACATCAAAATCGACAATGCCAATGTTGCCAATGCCAGCCGCCGCCAGGTAAAGCAGCAGGGGCGAACCTAACCCGCCGGTGCCCACACAGAGCACGCTGGCGGCCTTGAGTTTCTTTTGCCCATCCAGGCCGACTTCTGGCAGGATAATGTGGCGGGAGTAGCGTTCGTACTCTTCCTTGGTGAGTTGAATTTCGTCCAGGTTAGGGTTGAGCATGGTCTCCAGGGCGGGAATGAAATACCAGCAAAACGGTACGGGGCAATACCGAAATTGCACATCATTTCAGCTTAGGACAATAACTGGGAATTGTTGGTAGATGATCCAAGGATTTTCACAGGCTCAGGCTGGAATTGCTCTGCTTCATTTAGGCGCCAGCTCTGTAGGTCTGTTATCTGGCCCTGGGTAACCGAGGCAATCAGGTAGGAGTAAACGGGCCAGGCTAGCCGCCGATCGCATTCGGAAGGCACCGCCGGGTGGTCGGGATGGGAGTGATAAATGCCAATAATTTCCAGCCCTTGCGATCGCGCCGATCGCTGCACCTTGAGCATGGTGACCGGGTCGATCCAGTAGCGATCGCGCAAACTGTGAGCACCTTCTAGGTCTAAATCCTCCAGCACCGCAGGATTCCAGCTATTCTCCACCGGGATCACGGCCTCAACCCTGCGGTCGTCATCTGCCCTGGGTGCAGCGCCTAAAAACACCCGCTGACCCAGGATCAGACCACAGCCTTCCTGGGGATAGACGCTCACCAGGGCCTGGGTGATCCGGTTGTACTGGGTTTGGCTGAGATGAATCACCACGGGGGACTGTACCGATGGGCCGATCCACGGCACCTAGCCATCCATTCTTCTAGCTTTCTCGACTGAGGACAAGGGGGACTGG
>DVEE01000072.1 GCA_015295885.1 Leptolyngbyaceae cyanobacterium M65_K2018_010 | reverse complement strand
TCCGCCGCCCTCGGCCATGACTCCGCCAACGCCCGCTCAGCCCTGGGGTTGAAAGCCGATGGCAGCCTGGTCATGGTCATGGTGGCCCAGGTTCCGGGGGTTACCCCCGCTGGCCTGAGCTTGCCAGAACTGGCGACTTTTCTCAAGGATCGGGGCATTACCCAGGCCTTGAATCTGGATGGGGGCAGTTCCTCTACCCTGGTGTATGGGGGTACAACCTACTACGGCCGCCTTAACTCGGCGGGGGAAGTGGTGCAACGGCCGGTTAAGTCTGTGCTGTGGGTGGCAGGTCAGTAACGGTCCGGGAGCACATCCCAGGACCGCCGTTCAGCGATTTCTCGATGGCGCTGTAACGACAGCTCCAAATCCACCAACTCCTGCAGTTGCTGGGTCAGTTGGTCTACGCGCTTTTGGGCCGTCACTTTGCGGTGCAAGGCGGCTCGGGCTAGGTCTTCTCGGTCCTGGGCTAGGGCCCGTTGGGCTACCCGATGCCAGGTTTCCACCTCCTGCTGGGTGGCCTGTTGATCTGTCAGGGTAGTTTGATAGGCGACGGCAATATCTCCTAGGGCCTGGCGAAACTCAACCAGGGCCTGTTCTGGAGAATGGGTGCGGTTAGCCCCGGCGGCCCAGCGCCGCAACTCAGGCAAGTTGAGCTGATTGAGCCGCAGGCCAAAGCTAGCCAACTGGGCACTTTCCCGTCGGCCGGTTTTACACCAGGTGGCAAAATGCTCACAGTTATTAAACAGCAGATCGTATTGGCGTTCTCCCAGGCGACTTTCGGCCCGCCCAATCACCACATCGGGGGGATCAACCATCGGGTGAGACACCGGATAGATCGGCTGCCCCCAGGAAAAGGTGTCCAGGCTGGTGCGAGCAATGACGGCCTCATCCCCCGTTTTACGGTAGTGGATGATGGTACCATCGCCGTAGTCTATACCGTGGTGCTGATAGACCCCGTCAATGCCAACCAGGGGTCGCATCACATAAATTTGGTCGCTTCTGGCCATGGCACCGGAAAAATCTAGGAATTAATCAACGTGGTTTGGTTGGGTGAGGTGGCAGGGGGTGAGTCTTCCGGTTGACCATCCACAAAGGTGCCTTCCTCCCGCTGCTGGCTATTGAGGAGGAGGTCCTGCAGCGGATCTCGTTGCTCTTCGGTGGTATTGATCTGAATATTGGGTCCAGAACGGGCTAAACGAATCACCATGCCGTCTTCCACGGGCGTTTCAACAATGCGTTTGCCATTTAAATAGGTGCCGTTAGTCCCCAGGCTTTTGATGGTCCAACCAGCATCCTGGCGGTGAATCTCAACGTGATACCGAGAGACGACGGCACTGTAAAGAATGACGTGGTTATCACTGGAGCGACCAATCCGGATCATCGGTTCTTGGTCAAAGGACCAACTTTGTACCAGGGTTTTATGGAGGGGATGCAACAATGACAGGGTAATCACATTACTTCGTTGAAAATACTTACCTATTGAACCTCATCATAGGAGAGTCTAGGGGACTTCGCTCACTTCCCAGCCAAGGAGGCCAGGGGCGAGACTGGCCACAGGTTGCCCTGGCCTAGGAGTGCGTTGCAGTCAGCCCTCCTCTGGGCTCTCTGAGAGTCTACCCATCCCCAAGGCCCAGATAGCAGCGGGCTAATGCTGTCTGTCTCAACCTGCCAGGTTAATGCGATCGCTCAACTGCCGAACCGTTTGCGCTAGGTCCAAATCCCGCTTCAGTTGCTTTTCCACCTTGCTACAGCTGTAAAGCACCGTGGTGTGATCTTTGCCACCAAATTCATCACCAATTTTAGGCAGGCTTAAATCCGTGTGCTGGCGCATGAGATACATCCCCATCTGGCGGGCTTGACTAATTTCTCGCCGTCGGGAGGCACCTTTCAGGTCATCGACGGAGACCTGAAAATGCTCCGCCACGGCCATCATCACCGCACTGGGAGAGGCCACCATTTTTTCATGGGCGGGGGCGAGTACGGTACTCAGGTGCTCAACGGTCATGGGCAGACCCGAGATAGAGGTATAGGCGATCGCCCGAATCAGGGCCCCTTCAAGTTCACGGATATTGGAGGTATAGCTGGAGGCGATATACTCAATCGCCTCGCGGGGCAGTTGGACCTGCTCGTATTCGGCCTTTTTTTGCAAAATCGCGATCCGGGTTTCAAAGTCCGGCGGCTGAATATCGGCAATCAGCCCCATGGAAAACCGAGAAATCAAACGGTCTTGCAGTCGCACTATCTGGTGGGGGGGGCGATCGGCCGCCAGCACAATTTGTTTGCCCGCCTCATGGAGGGTGTTGAAGGTATGGAAAAACTCCTCCTGGGTATATTCCTTCCCCTCGATAAACTGAATGTCATCCACCAGCAGAATATCCACGTCCCGATAGTGGGATCGGAAGTGCTGCATACTATCTTTGCGGATGGCGGCAATCAGTTCATTGGTGAACTGCTCGGTCGACACATAGGCCACCCGAGCTTGGCGATCAATTTCCTGGCGGTAGTGGCCAATGGCTTGCATTAGGTGGGTTTTACCCAAACCGACCCCGCCACAGAGAAAGAGAGGGTTAAATTCCCGTCCGGGAGCTTCCGCCACGGCCAGGGCCGCGGCATGGGCCATGCGGTTGTTGGAGCCCACCACAAAGCGAGAAAATACCGCCTTAGGGTTGAGATTGTTGTATTCCGTCCGGGGAAGATCGACGGCCTCAGGCTCTGCAGGTCGGGGCAGGGGGGCAGGATTGGGCCACTGACTATCGACTGCTGGGGCAGGAACGGGAGGTTCTTCGCCCTCCGGGGTGACCGTGACTTGGACTTCTAGGGGCCGACCGGCCACCTGCTGCACCACCTGGGCAATCTGGGGCAGGTAATGCTTTTGTACCCAATTGCGGGCAAAGGGGTTGGGCGTAGAGATAACCAGGGTGCTATCATCCAAGGCCCGAGGTTGAGCCGATTTAATCCAGGTTTCAAAGGTGGGATGGCTGAGTTGCTTTTGGAGTTGTCCGAGCACCTCTTCCCACAGCCGATTTAGGGGCTGGTCCACGGCGTACCTCATAAATAGTGTGATGATTTTCAAGAATGTAATCGGCAGATGAACCCATCCGACGGCTGAACCCATCAGGGGATGGATCCAGCGCTCAGACGGAAGTGATCCCGCCAGGGTTGGCGATTTCCGGATCTATAGAGTACTAGATATACGACTGGAAGAGTAATAGGTGCCCATATATAGCGTTCTTTACCGACTTTAGTCATAGCCCCTCAGAATTATGAAGAAGAGTATATCCTTGGCTTAAGGTCGATTGCAGTTACCTAGGCCGTCTAAACCAACCACTATGTCTCCTGCCTCCCGCTGCTCCCAACCCGCCTCCCTGGCTCTGCTGACCCTGGGCCATCCGCTGCTAAGGCAGCGATCCCAGGTCGTTTCAGATCCCCAGGATCCCCCGGTGCAGCGATTCATCGATGACTTGCTCACCCTGATGACAACGGCCCATGGAGTGGGCATTGCTGCCCCTCAAGTGGGCTGGGCAGCTCGGATTGTGGTCGTTGCCTCTCGCCCTACCCTGCGCTACCCCGATGCCCCTACCATGGCTCCGACGGTTCTGATTAATCCCCGCCTGGTGGCCCTGAGCGATGAAACGGAGAACGGCTGGGAAGGCTGCTTGAGTGTGCCTGGGCTCCGGGGCCAGGTACCTCGGGCCGCTGAGGTAGAAGTGGCATACCTAGACCGCTGGGGCCAGCCACGGTGCCAGGTGTGGCAGGGGTTTATTGCACGCATTGTTCAGCATGAGTACGACCATTTGGAGGGTACGGTGTTTTTAGATCGATTGAAAGAGGGTACAGACCTCCTTTCGGAGGAGGCCTACCAGAGGTTAGAGCTACATTCTCTGTAAGAGAAAAATCATCCCAGGGGCTAGACGGTATTCCAGAATGCAGCTAATCCCTGGCATTTCTGAAAAATATCCAACAGAAACTAGCCATCCCCGTATTCTGACCTATGCTATAGGCCCAAGAGCAGCCAGGTAAGCTGAAATTCCCGACCGTTAGCCAGGTTCAGCGCCCCCAGGGGCCATCGCCGAAGGAGGCCGTTTGAGTCGTTATCAACCGCCTAGAGTCGTCCCCCTCGATCTGTTAGACACCGATTACGCCAAAATCGTTGCCGGCGAAGCTATTCCCGAAGACAAAAAGCAGCGGCTGGCCCAGGAGAGCTATGACTTTGACAAGCTGGGCCAGTACATTGCTCGCTACCGCTACGGTGGCCTAGATCAGCAAGCCCAAGACGATATCCTTTGCACGATTGCTACCGTGGCCGGACTCTTCACCCTGGCAGATGTGGAAGACATCAATGATCGCCTTCGCTATACCGGCCGGTTTTACCTGACCGAGGGGGAACGACAGCAGGTGATTAACTGGCTGCAGGATGAATTAGGCATCAACCTGAACGCCCCACCCACCGTTGAGTAAAGGTGAATGAGCCTATTGACGAGGAGATCAATTCATGATTTTTGAGTTTATGGAGTGAGCAAGACTCAGGCCAGGGCCTTTGAAGCCAACTTGGGTGGCGAGGTTGCTAGGAAGCATTGACCGCCGGGGGGATTGCCTCATGGATACACAGGATATTCCCCTCGGTATCAACAAACCAGGCCGCTTTCTCAGCACCCAAAACACAAACATGATTTTCAGTCTTAAATTCGGGCAGATCATAATCTTCAAATACGACCCCTTGGCCCTCAAGTTCTGCAATGGCTGCCCCAATATCGCTGACTTCAAAACTCAGCGCAGTATGCTCGGCCTTAGTACCCTCTTCCTTGTGAATGAGTTTAATTTTGGCGCCACCGCCACTTGAGAACAAGTAATCCCCATCAGGGCTGGCACCTATAGGGGTTAGACCCAGCTTGTGGTTATAAAAGTCCTTGGCTCGCTCTAGATCAATGACCGGCAAGATAGTTGTGATTTGAGCGTCTTTCAAGATCATGACGGATTCCCTCCTGGCCTATTCAAGTAGGAGACTTCACCGGCCCACCCTACAGTTTGACCTCAACTCCAAAGGATGGATTTCACCTGAGTGAAATTCCGCTATAACCTGGCATCTCTTGAACCCAGGAATGAGCTTTGCCATGCCCATAGCTGAATCAAAACTGAGAGCGATGCCTATTCTGAAAATGGCCGATGATTGCTGAGTAATCAAAGAATTCTAAAGCTGCAGGCTATGGTGGGCGCTTCAACCTGGCAACTTAACGAACCACGGCTGGATTCAAGCTCCTGAGAGGTTAGAACCGAATAGAAAACTGGGCTTCCTTAAGTCTGAGTGACTTACATACCAATCTAGCCAAGCGCCGGCTAAGTGTGGGCAAAGTTATCAAATCATAACTTTAACGATCGGCCATCCTAAACTCGCCAACCCCTATCTGGGGGCTATTGTTCCTGGGCTTGAGGTCCCCTTTTCAGGTCCAGCAGAGTTTCCAGCAGAATGACCCGACACTGCAAACAAGCGATCTGTTCCAGCAAATCCCTCAGGCCATCGTCGGTGTAGGGTAGGGTCCGGCTGCCGGTGGGTAAGTCTAACTCAAAGTCAGCCTTAAGGGTCGCCCTCAGGCCAAACAGGCGCTGGTTGGAGAAGGAACTGTTCACCGGCCAGGCGGTTAGGTTAATCGGGGTCAGGCTATCGATCGCCACCCCAGGCATCCCTAACTCCCGTTGTAAAATTGCCTCTGCTGCTATGTTTGGGGTTTGGTGGGGTTCCACGCGCCCGCCGGGCAGGTCCAGGCTGACCTCCCCAATGCCAGGTCGATATTGGGCCGGTGGCAGGATCACCCGGCCTCGCCAGAGGGGCAGCACAATCACAGAATCTGCCTTTTCAACCCGCCAATAATCTACGGTTTTGGGCTCAGGGGTGAGGAACCGTTCCCCAATCAAGGTCAGCCAGGGGTTGGTCAACCGCATTAGAGTGCTCTGCACCAGCCAGCCCGATGGTTGATGGGAATCTGCCATGGGGATGCTTTAGGGGTAAGGGTAAGGCCTAGGGTGAATTAACCTGGCAGCGGTCGTCACAGCCCTGAGCCAACCGAGCTTCGCGCTGGGCCAGTAGGATTTGCAGGGGAGGGCGCCCGGTCAGGGCTAGGCGCCAGCGGGCCCAGAGGCCATATAACCCATCGACCAGGGGGCCAATTACCGGCCACCCGGTAGGGGCATAAACCCACCCCAGACCGAGTACCTGATAAACCTGGCGAAACACCTCCAGGTTGTTAATGACGGTGCCATCGGCCCTGACCGCATGGATCCGGCCCATGGCGGTAGCGTAGTCTACCCCAGCATTAGCCTCAGGGGCATAGGCCGTGTCGGCAATGTTAGTAAACTTCACCAATCCCCGGCCTCGATCCTGACGGCGCAAAAAATTAACCTCTCGCACACAGAGGGGGCAATCTCCGTCGTAGAGCAGGTTAATTTTCCACCTCTGGTCCGAAGGGGTAGATTCTGTGGTTTGGCAAGGATCTTGAACTGGCAAGCAAGTCATAGCCCCATAGCTGAGCAACTATCCCTAGCTTAACGAATTGTCGGGGCGAGGGGTTGAAAGCCCGCCTAAGCCTCGGGCCTTTCCCCATAGATGCCCTGCCCATAGGTTGCTACAAAGGCCGCGGAGCTCTGCCTCACGGTCTCGCTGCGACTACGCAGTAGGACGGTAAATCCGCCTGCCCCTAGCCCCGACTGGGGCCAGAGTCGGTAGCAGGGAAATGTCGCCAGGGCTGAGGCATAGTCCTGCAGTAGGGGCACCTCGACGGCTTCAAACTGGGGGAACTGCTTCAGCAGCCAACTGACCATCTGCTCATTTTCTGCGGGGGAAAAGGTGCAGGTCATGTAGGCCAGATAGCCCCCTCCGGCGACCACCTGGGCGGCTTGGGCGAGAATGCGGCGTTGGCGGCTGACATTTTTGCGCAGAGTAACTGGATGAAAACAGCCCAGGGCTGGTTCACCCTTGGCCAGCAACGATTGACCGCTACAGGGAGCATCCACAATGACCACCGGTACCGCCTGGGGGATGTGATCGGCAAAGACCTGGGGATCCAAATTAAAGACCTGGCTATGGGTGGCTCCACAGCGTTTGAGATTGGCGATTAAAATTTTCACCCGTTTGCGAATCGTCTCATTGCACCAGAGTTGGGAAGGCTGCAGCATTTGCCAGGCGAGCAGGCTCTTGCCACCGGGTGCGGCACAGAGGTCTAGCACCCAGTCCACGGGCCTGGGTATGGCGCCTAGCACCGCCGCTAAAAACACCGAAGCCGTATCTAGGCAGTAGTAGAATCCCTGCTGATGGAGGGAATGCTGGCCGGGGCGCTGGCCCGGGGCCACGCGATCGACGCAGAGGGGTTGCCAGGGCAGGGCACCTTCTACCGTAAAGGGGACGGGGTGAGGACGAGGTTGGGTCCAGACCAGGGCCGGGGGGTAGACCGGGGGAGTGGTAAGGGCTGCCACAAAGGCGGCCTGATTGGGGGCATCACTAAACAGCTGACGGCTGAGCTTAACCAGCAGTGGCGAGGGTTGGCCCATGGGAGGAGGATGCTAAGCCCTGGGGGAAATCAGTCATCGTTGCGAATCTGGCCGTCGGGCATGATGGTTTCAAAAAACTTGGCGCCGGTCAATTCCGCTCCCTCTAGGTTAGCGCCCTGCAGGTTGGCGTGGCGCAAGTTAGCCCAGTACAAATTGCAATGGCTCAGATCGGCCTCACTCAGGTTGGCCCCTTCCAGGTTGGCGTGGCTCAGGTCCGCGTGGGCCAGCCCACTTTGGCGTAAATCCGCATTCACCAGGGTCAGGCGGTGGCCGTGGATTTTTCTCAGATCCGCCTGAAGGAGCACCGAGGCCGCTAGATAGGCTTCTCGGAGGTCAGCCTGAACCAGGGTGGCCTGATAGCCATTGAGGTGGGTGAGATCGGCCCGAACCAGGTTGGCCCGGTTCAAATTGGCCCGCCGAAAATCTCCCTCCGCCAGTTGGGCTTCCTTCAGATCGAGGCCCTGCAAATCGAGCCCATGGAAGTCTCTGCCCCCCGCTTGGTAGTAGCGATGGATTAACTCTTTAAGGGTCGCTAATGACATAGATTCTGGGTTTACCTGGGCGATGGTTCTATTGTCCTCCCTAGGCGGTGGGTGCGGTATAAAACGTTAGGCAATGGCACAAATGGGTAGGGCGGAGCCGATCTGGGCCCCCTGGGTCGCGGCGATCGGGCCCGCCCAAGCTTGATAGTGCATTTGCACCACAGTATGATAAAGACGCTCGCTGCTGGCAGTTCCACTATGGCCATCGTTTCTTCCCACAGCCCCGACGAATCGGACCCACCGTCTCGTCCCCGGGGGGCTGGCCCTGTTGTTCCCGCCTCAACGCTAAGCCAAGAGCCCCTGGGGGCCGCCGAGCCTGGGTCACCCCCCTTGGCCGATCCACCGCCGTCGTTGTCCCTGGTGAAGGGGGGTGAGGTTCAGGCCACCGAAGTTGCCAGTCCAGAAGATAGCCTGCGACCCCAACGGCTGCAGGACTACATTGGGCAGTCCGGCCTGAAGGAGGTGCTCACCATTGCCATTCAAGCGGCTAAATCCCGCCAGGAACCCCTCGACCACCTGCTGCTCTACGGCCCGCCGGGACTGGGAAAAACCACCATGGCTCTGATTTTGGCCCAGGAAATGGGAGTCACCTGCAAAATCACCACGGCTCCAGCCCTAGAACGCCCCCGAGATATTGCCGGGCTTTTGGTCAACCTAAAACCCGGAGATGTGTTGTTTATCGACGAAATTCATCGCTTGCCCCGGGTGACGGAGGAAATCTTATACCCGGCCATGGAGGATGCCCGGTTAGATATCACCATTGGCAAGGGCCAATCCGCCCGTACCCGTAGTATTCCTCTGTGCGCCTTTACCCTGGTAGGGGCAACCACCCGGGTGGGGGCGTTGACCTCGCCGTTGCGCGATCGCTTTGGTCTGATTCAGCGGCTACGTTTTTACGAAATTGAGGAACTTACCCAAATTGTGCTGCGCACCGCCGATGTCCTCAAAACGCCGATCGAGCTGGCCGGTGCCGAGGAAATTGCCCGCCGCTCCCGGGGCACGCCACGGATTGCGAACCGCCTGCTCCGGCGTGTGCGCGACTACATGGAGGTGAAGGCTGCCGGCCCCATATCCGCTGCGATCGCCGCTGAAGCGCTGGAGCTGTTTAATGTCGATCCCTGCGGGCTAGACTGGACCGATCGCCGCCTGCTTTCGGTCATGATTGAAAACTTCAACGGCGGCCCAGTGGGCCTTGAGACCATGGCCGCCTCCACCGGCGAAGATCCCCAAACCATCGAAGCGGTCTACGAACCCTACCTGATGCAGTTGGGCTATTTACAGCGCACTCCCCGGGGCCGGGTAGTCACCTCGGCCGCACGACGCCACTTGGGCTACACGGAGGGAACTCCGGCCACAGGCGACCCAATGACTCTGATTTAGGCTGGGTGTGGCCGCCCCCTAGCCTTCCCGGTTGAGCCCCCAGGGCTAGGATGTGCTGCCGCTAACTGGCTAGGCGGGTCAAGAGCACCGGGCAGGGAGCGTAAACCCGCACAAAATCAGACAACGATTCACCCAGTAACCGATCTAAATCGGGCAACCCCTTGGCAATGCTGGGACGACGATCGGGAGATCCCAAAATAATCAAATCCATATGGCGATCCTCCGCCAGTTGGCAGATGCGCTGACCCGCTTTACCTTCCGGGGCGGCTAACTTATAGGGGATGCTGTACTTCTTCGCCTCCTCGGCAGCCGCCAGTAAAATCGGATCCTGGTTAGGGTCCGGGCTGGTGACATCAAAGGGCTTGGCCTTGAGGCTCGAAACCGTATGGACCAGAGTCAGTTCGCCCCCCTTAATATCCCGCAGCAGGGCGATGGCCAGGTTGAGTCCTTCCTTGGCCGAATCCGATTTATCCATGGCTACCAGCACTCGCTTGATGGGACGAACGGTGTACAGATCGTCCTTAACCAGGAGCATGGGCCGGGAGGAAAGCTGAAAAACGTACTGGCTAACTGAATTTTCTAAGATCGCCTTGAGCCCCTGGAGGCCCCGAGAACCCATGATGATCAGATCGGCATCGATTTCCTCCGCCACCTGTACCACCACATCCTTGGGATCTCCCTCCCGGAGTATAGCGGTCACCCGGCTAGGGTCGAGGTGGAGCGTATTAATCGCCGTCGCCAGGGTACGCCCTCCGGCTTCCCACTTAGCGGTCATGGTTTCGGCAGACACCTGGGAAGGCACCACATGGAGCACGGTCACCGCGGCTCGCTGAATCAGGGGAATCTCCATCAGCACCTTCATCATGGCTTCTGTGTTGCCGGTGCCCGAGTCAGCCAGAAGAATTTTTTCAATCATGGTGTCCTCTTATCGGATGGCCAAAAAACTGGAATGTTAAAGATGAGCCAACGGATAGGGCGCGGGGTTGCCTCCTATCTCCAACCCATCATAGGCATTGCCCTTAGACCTACTTGGGCACCATTCATAATTTGTAGTAGAGTCCATCTAGCGGGTCTGCCGCCAGTTCTGACCAACCCAGCGACCTCCTAAAGCCTAAAGATGGATGATCCTCCCTGGTTCGAGTACAGGGTAACCGTGCAACCCCACCATACGGACTACGCCGGCATTGTCTGGCATGGCACCTACATTGCCTGGATGGAAGAAGCCCGCGTTACCTACCTGCAGCAACACGGTCTCACCTTTAAGGATTGGATCGAGGCTGGGGTGGATCTTCCCGTTGTCGATTTAGCCCTCCGCTATCGCCAATCCCTCAGCCTGGGGGAGGTTGCCCTGGTTCGCACCAGATTGGCCCCCTCTAAGGGAGTACGCATGATCTGGCAGTATGACATTCAAAGGGCTGCCACGGGAGATAGCTGCGTCCTGGGTACGGTTACCCTAGCGCCCGTAGACCTCAAAACCCGCCAGGTGCTCCGTCGTTTGCCCGCCCATTTAGGAAAAGTCGTGGGTTAGGGGGAGTAGGGTTCGACCTTTGGTCGATAATGAATCCATACGGTGCTGTGCCTCAGGTGTTCCTATGGTGTCTGTGATTCCTCCCTTAGTATCCTTGGCGTTGGCTGTGCTGGTCGGGTTCATGGCCTGGATCAGTGGACCGACCCCAACCCTGGCCCAAGACAATACCGTCGACTACACCTTGACGGATTTAAGCTTTCGAGACTTCTCCGGTCAGCAGCTCTCGGGCACCTCCTTTGCGGCCGCTGAAATGCGGGAGGCTAACTTTGCCGGGGCTGACCTCAGCCGCACTATTTTAACCAAGGCTTCGTTTTTGCGGGCTAACCTAGCCGCGGCCAACCTGGCCGAAACCTTTGCCGATCGGGTGATTTTTGACGCCGCTGATCTGTCAAATGCCATTTTTACCGATGCGATTTTGACCAGCAGCAGCTTCAGAGACGCGAAGGTCACCGGGGCAGACTTTTCGGGGGCGATCCTAGACCGCTTCCAGGTGGCCCAACTTTGCCAAGTCGCCGCAGGCACAAACCCAGTTACAGGCATCTCCACCCGAGAGAGCCTAGGGTGTCGTTGAATTTGAGCCCGATGGAGCCTGAAAAACTGGGGTGCTAGGATTCGAACCTAGGAATGGCGGGACCAAAACCCGCTGCCTTACCGCTTGGCTACACCCCAACGATTGCCTTAACTATGATAGCAGTTTTGTCCGAGGAATTGTCAAGGGGTTGGCAGAAATTTTTTTAACGAACGGGTAACTGAATTAAGGGGAGTCCCAAAAACCGAGAAAAGGTGAGTTTTACGTCGCAAATCTGAGGATCAAGCCGAACG
>DVEE01000579.1 GCA_015295885.1 Leptolyngbyaceae cyanobacterium M65_K2018_010 | reverse complement strand
AAAGCAAGCCGAGTTGCTCATCGGTGCTTAAGCCTCTGAAGGCTGAAATGGCATTAGAAACTGGGGTAGCAAGACCAGCAGAAACCGTAGCAGGAGCGTTAAGCGTGTAGGTCATAGGACCTCCAAGTAATGAACAATCGCCTTCACATTTACCAATGTAACAAAAGATTACGAAATGTTGAGGATTCAGTCATTCGTAAAACTTATGTGCTGGCTAGGCTTCTGTCTATGACGGCTGGGTTACTGGGGTCGGTCAGGCCTCCCTGGCCGGGGGAACTGGCTGGCTCAGGGTTGTAGGGAGGTAAGCAAAAATGCTTATTATCTGATGGTAGCAAAATAGCGCCGAGTTGTGTTGCCTGGAGCGATCGGCCTGTCCAGAAGAGAAGTACGCCTTGGGGGCAGGATCCGCTAGTGGGGTGAAGGACTCTGATACATTGGTTGATAGCTCTGCCAGCGGACTGACCTGGGCCAATAAGCGGTCTAGGGCGCTCGCTGGTAAGGAAGACGGTGCTTGAGGCTCTGACTGTGACCCTATCCCCACCCACATCCATGGAGGCCCCGGGCCAAGATTGGTCTGTACTGCTGCAACGGCTAATTAGCCGGGAATCCCTCAGCCAAGAGGAAGCGGAAATCTTAATGCGGGGTTGGCTGAGCGAAGCCATTCCGGAGGTGGTATCGGGGGCCCTATTGGCGGCCCTGCAGACCAAGGGAGTCTCCGCCGATGAACTAGCCGGTATGGCCCGGGTGCTGCAAGGGCAATCCCTCGGCGGTGCCAAGCATGGCAATCGGTCTGCCTCGAGTAAGGTGGGCTCGGCAGACGTATTGGAAGCCCTAGGGGTCGATTTGAATGCTCATCCCGAGCGGGTTAGGACGGCCTTGGATGAGGTCGGCATTACGTTCCTCTTTGCCCGCGGGTGGCACCCGGCGATGAAAGCCGTAGCCCCTCTGCGGAGTGCCCTCAAGGTGCGTACAGTGTTTAACCTGCTGGGGCCTTTGGTCAATCCCTTGCAACCCACCGGTCAGGTCATTGGGGTCTACGACCCGGCTGTGGTTCCCACCATGGCCATGGCGCTTCATCAACTGGGGATGAGGCGGGTTTAGGGGACAAGACGGACTTGGCAGTGGTTGAAAATGGCCAGGTTAGGCCCGCGGTCCTCGATCCCCAAGCCCTAGGCCTAACCTTTGCCCCTACCAGTGCTCTGCAGGGGGGAGAGGTGGAAGAAAATAAGGCGATTCTCACCCAGGTTCTCCAGGGCAAGGGCACCCTAGCCCAGCAGCAGGTGGTGGCGCTGAATGCCGCTCTGGCGTTAAAGGTAGGGGAGAAAGTAACGGGAGAAACCCTGGAAGCCGCGATCGCCCAGGGCATTACCCTGGCCCAGGATATCCTTAAGAGTGGGGCAGCCTGGGATAAGTTGCAAGCGTTGGTGGCCTACCTGCAAGAGCCCTGAGCATGGATGGACGTGAATTTTATGCCAGCCTGATCCGTCTACACATTCTTCACCATGCGGCCCAGGAACCGATTTTTGGCCTAGAGATTATTGAAGAACTGGGCCGCCACGGATACAAGCTCAGTGCTGGCACCCTATACCCCATGCTCCATGGCATGGAGCGTAAGGGCTATTTGTTTTCGGTGGAAGAGAAGAGGGGACGCCAGACCCGGCGACTCTACCGGGCTACAGAGTTGGGCCAAATGCTTTTGGAGGAAGCCAAGCACAAGGTGAAGGAACTGTTTGGCGAACTCTTTGAGGAATCCTAATCAGCGGTCCCAAGCAGCGCTCAGGCTAGGGGCCGGTGATCTCGGTTGCTGGCCATGGGCTTGGGCTGACTGCCAGCCCCTAGGGGCCAAGCCTATGCTCACCGGCGGCAGGCATGGTGACTAATGAAGCAGAGCTATAGAATTTCGTTATCGTTATCCGATATACTGCTGCGAGCTGCTACCCTGAAACGTGATGCCCTCATCTCCGTCGGTGGAATTCCCTTCCAACAAACCGCCCCAGCCCAGTCGAGGCGAGCGCTTAAGGGAGTTGGCCCAATTGTTTCTCAAGTTAGGGGCAATTGGTTTTGGGGGGCCTCAGGCTCATATTGCCCTAATCCATGATGAGGCCGTGGTACGCCGGGGTTGGGTCCCGGAGGACCAATTTCTTGAGGGGGTGGCGATTTGCGAAATGCTGCCTGGCCCCGCTTCTACCCAGACTGGTATTTACACCGGCTATCTGCGAGCGGGCCAACTGGGTGCCCTAGTGGCCGGCACCAGCTTCATTTTGCCGGCGTTTTTGATGATGGTCGGGCTTTCCTGGGCCTACTTTCGGTTTCAGGGGGTGCCCCAGATCGGCCATCTGTTTTTGGGGGTCTCCCCAGTGGTGATGGCGATTATCTTTGGGTTTTGCTGGAAGCTAGGGAAGCGAGCGATTAAGGATGGGTCAGGTCTAGCGATCGCCACCGCTGTTTTTCTACTCGCGGTGTTTTCACCCCTCAACGTGCTGGTTCTATTTCTGCTAGCCGGCTTGGTGGGGCTAGTTGTCTATCGTCCCAAACCCACCCATGCCGGTGGCACCTCTAGGCTCAGAAGTGTGTGGCTAGGGCCATGGCTACCCTTGGGCTGGCCCCTGCTGTTGACCACCTTACCCAACGAGACCTGGGTCGGGTCAAGTTTTTGGGGCCTAGAGCGCATTCGAGAATACGCTCTACCCCTGCTGACCTTCTTTTTCCAGGTAGGGGCGTTTATCTTCGGCGGCGGGTTGGTGATTATTCCCCTACTGGAGTCTGCGGTGGTGAATGATTTTCAGTGGATGACCCGCAGTGAGTTTATCGATGGGGTGGCGCTGGGGGAAGTTACCCCAGGACCGGTGGTGATCACGGCCGCCTTTGTGGGGTATAAGGTGGCTGGCATCCTGGGAGCCAGCGTGGCCACTATAGCCATCTTTGCACCGTCGTTCCTCTTCATCATGTTTACCTCACCTTTTTTGCGACGGCTACGGCAGAACCCCTGGGTGCGCAGTTTTCTGAAGGGGGTAATGCCAGCCGTGCTGGGAGCGATCGGGGCGGCGGCCATTTCCCTAGCCCAAGTCGCCCTTCTGCAAGACACGCTGCCCCTTACCCTGGTAGC
>DVEE01000398.1 GCA_015295885.1 Leptolyngbyaceae cyanobacterium M65_K2018_010 | reverse complement strand
CCCCTATCACCCGCGGGATCTTATTTTCCCGCTGATCCCTTAGAGCCCTCTCAGCCAGGTCACCACTACTCCTAGAACACCGGTACAGAAAACCATTCCTCAGGTGAGCCGTAGTTAGGGGAGTTCACCGGCAACCAGGCTGCCACCCTCGATATCTCCCAAAAGGAACGGCCTCTTTGGAGGCACTGGACCGGCGCTCTGGGGCGTTTGGCCGGATTGACCCATAAAAGCTTTTAAAACAAAAGAGATGCCGACGACTGGCCGTGTTTCGTCTCGGCATCTCCTCTGGTTCGCTCCTCACACAAGAAAGATTATAAAAGCCAGCTCAGAAAATGTCATCCCTTTAACCGCTTTACTCAATATAGTTTTTCTTATAGCTTGCTCCCGATTACTCCCTGATCCTTAATCAGAGGCGGTCAGGGGCTGGGCTTTGCAGCCAGGTCAGGAGCAGGTGCTTAAGGCCACGCTCTACCCCTTGTAGCAGGGCGATGGTTCCTGCTTCGAGGGTTGCTAGCCTCACCTCCCCTAGCCAGAGGTCAGCGGCTTCGCAGAGTTGGTAGCCGCTCCGCAGAATCTGGGTCTGGGCGGTCTGAGACCAGGCCTCGCCGTCGCTGGGTCGCGATAATGCCATTTGGTCCACCAGTTTAACCAGCCTACGGATGACCTGCCGGCTAGCGGCGGTAGTAGGGGCCAGTTGGTCGAGCCATGGGACGGGCGGTAGAGCGGTACCTGGCTCGGGATGGATGGTTAGCGGTGAGTGGGCCAACTGATGGCAGCGCATGTGGGTATATTGCACCAGGGCCAGGGGCGAAAGTTGCAGTCTTGCAGCCAGGGGAGCACTTTTGGGGGGCAACCGGATGGCCGGGAAGGGCCGGGTCGGGGGTGGACTGCCCGCCCCCAGGTCTGTCATCTCAACCGGAGCAGCGGTAAAGGCCCACAGCCATCCCCCCAGGGCAGTCGGCGTTGGCACGAATAGTATCTGCCCCGGCGGCAGGGGATCGGCCCGGGTATAGGCTTTGATCAGGGCAGGCAGGTGCTCAGGGTGGGCCTCGCGGGGGGAACGCCAAGCAGTGAGGAGAGCTTGGATCCCCGTCTGGGGCGACTGATGGCCCTGGGAGGGCAGCCGTAGGACGTAGGAAATGAGGGTTGGGCTACGCCCCCATCGCAAAGGAAGACCGGTGCTCCAGGGGTGAGCCGAGGGGTCAGCGGTGTGGGACTCCGAGGCGACCACCGCAGTCAGCAGGGGATCGAGAGCAGCTTGTAATGTGGTTTGCAGAGCAACTAGGTTCGCCATGGTTAGGCCCCACTCCTGATGAGTTGCACCTGAACTCAGCACCGGATATCAATAAGACCCTCTGGGGCCTATGGGCGAACCTAGCCCGATCCATAGGATCCGAATCAAGCCGTGGAACCAAGGTTGACGGATAACGGTGAACCTGGGGTAACCTACCGCAGACCAGGATGCTCCTGCTGGTTCACCGAATCTGGCCTTAGCGGCCAACCCTAGGCCTGTTCAGGCTTGGATCACCTCTCCCTAGAGCTGAAATCCCTGATCAAAGTCCGCCCGAGTCATCGGCTGCGCCACTTCTAACCCTTCGCCTCCCAGCAGGGTAAGGGGTTTACCTTCCACAGAAATCCACACGGGCGCCTCGGGGTTAAAGGCGGTAGCGGTATAGATGACCTGGCCTAATCGCCCCATCATGGAGGCGCTGCCACCGCCGGTTTGAAAGTCAGCAGATAGGTTAACGTGAACCCCATCGGCGGCCACGGTGGCGTCTAACAGTTTAGTTTGCTCCGGAATGGTAGTGAACGCATTTTGGTCCGGATCGCCGGGTTGGGACAGCAGAGCAGCAAAGGCAGCCTTCACCTGGTCGTTAGGCTTAGTGCCCGCAGACACAGCAATCTCCTCAGGCACCAGTTTGAAGCCATTGCCTTCATCCCTCAGCCAGTAAATTTGGCCGGTAATCTGGGCGGCCGGCGCCGGCGTAGGAGGTTCCTTGGCCGGTGCTGTTGGGGTGTCGGGTTGGGCGGGGGCGGTTTCAGCGGGGGCGGTCACCGCCGTCTCGGGTTTGGCCTCTAGGGTAGGAAATTCCGCCACCGGTGGTTTGGGATTCAACGCCCGCCAGGTAAACCAGGCCACCGAGCCACCGGAGGCGACTGTGAGGGTGACTAGCCCCACCAAAATGCCTAGGGGAATGCGACGAATTTTGTCTTTGAGGTCCATGGTGAGTTCCCAAAAAAAAGCCTACTGTCAAGCTAATGCAGCGGGGCTGGGGCTAAGGGGTGGGGAGGGCCGCTTCATCAGCTGGCGCTACCCTCAGGAAGGGCGAATCTGGTTCCAGGCGCGCAAATACAGCCAAATCTAACTCATTGTCCCGCACATCGAAGGCAAGCACACGAGCAATCAGACCAAATTCCTCCAACCGTTTGAGGGTAAACTCCTGGCTGGCTCCTTCAGTCAGGGAGGTAATCAACTGAGGCGGGGCCGGTTCTCCATCAATCTCGATTTTAGGGTCGATTAACTCAAACCGACTGCCATTTACAATTCCTAACCCGATATCAATCTCAATGGCAGCCGTATCTCCTAGCACCCGATCGACTAAATCGACGGTGAGACGGAAGCGATCGCCCGCCAAAAACTCCAGGGTAGGATTGGCTAACCCATAGCGGTTACGCTCCCGTTCACCGGTGGCCCCGGGTAGGGTAATCCGCAGAGTATCTAACCAGCCCTGGACCAGGGGCGAGGCCAGAAAAGCATTCAAATCACTGGCCTTGAGCTGTAATCGCAGCGCCACCTGGACGGGTTCATCCAGCTTCAGTTCCCCCCCTTGCAAGGCGGCAAAATCGACATCTACCACGTCGGTTTCCAGATCAATGGCATCGATGCGCAGGTCGGGCAGTTGCAGAAAATACAATCCCCGGGCCGCAATCCGGGCATGGTCAATCCGACCATTGAGGAGCTGATAATTCGGCACATTATCGATGCGCAGGTACAGTTCTTCTGCGCCAGCTATTTGACCCCGCAGGGCCTCTTCGGCCAGGGTGTCGACCACAAACCCCACCGGGGCCAAGAGCCCCATGACGACGGAGACAATTAGGGTGACGATGTCCATGGTTTGCACTTTACCCTAAAGGGGAACGACCAGGAGCCCCTGGCCCCCCACCCAGACCCCCCTGAAGGATTCAATCGTTCAGTAGGGCCAGCCGCCAGACTTCGTAGCCCTGGTAACTGAGGTGCAGACCATCGGTGGTCAATTCCCGTCGCAGTTGCCCCTGGTCATCGCTGAAGCGGGGCTGTAAATCCACAAAAATAGCACCCTGCTGGTTGGCCAAGTGGGCCAGGTGAATATTGATGCGGCGGATGCGATCGCTGGGCAATTGGGCCCATCTAGTCGGCAACAGGGAATGCACCACCAGTTTGGCCTGGGGGTGTTGCTGGCGTAGGCTGCTGAGGATACGCAGCAGATTAATCAACACCGCTGAGTCGCTGACACCCTGCTTCAAATCGTTAATCCCAGCCATGACGTGAATGGTATCGGGCCGGGTATCGGCAAAGTAATGAAGGCGGCCCAGGATGTGAGCGGTCGTTTCCCCCGATATACCCTGGTTGAGCCAGAAGCGATCGCGGGGGAGGGGTTCAGAGGGAAGCCATTGGGTGAGAGAATCACCGACAACGACGGTAAGGCGATTGTGGCCCTGGGCCCTAGCCATCACAGCGGCCTCTCGCTGGAGCAGAGCTTGCCAGTCTTGGTGGGTGGGCGGCGTGGTGGCGGTTTGCCACTGGCTCAGATAGTGACCGGGGGTGGCCCGGGTAAAGAGTTCCCCCGCCCGCAGAGAGGCCAGTCGAAATTGGTACATCTGACTGCCGCTCACCGGCCGGGGCGATTGGGCCCAGTAGGGTAAGGGGGCGACCTGGGGGGGAGTGGCCCGGCTTACCGGGGGGTGGGGAGTTTCACGACCAGGGTCACTGGGGGGTGGCCAAGTTGCTGTGGATCGCGGCATTCTGGCTCGCATAAGCGCAACGGGGTGGGCCGTGGCCTTCTCCGTAGAGGTAGGGGAGAGGTTGGTTTCTAGCCGCGAGGGAGAGGCCGCCGCCCCGGCTGGAGCCACGAGGCGGGTTCTGGAGGCGGCCATAGAATGAGCCGGGCTGGAGGTAACTCCCCCTGGCTGCAACCTGGGGTTCAGGGGAGCCATCTCCGGGGCCAGGGCCCTGGCCCCGGAGGAGGGCGCAGGGGGAACGGTGGGTTGGGCAGTCACGACCCTGGCTCTATTGCCATCGGCGGGGCCGGGCTGGGATTCCTGCGCCAGCCATGGGCCCAGCAGTTGAGCGGCTATTAAGCAAACATCCATAGGTCTGTCATGGTCAGAAACTCCTACTCAGATTTGCAAGCCCTAAACCACCCCTTCAGGACGGTTTGACTGGGCTTTCCCAAACTACAGATCGGCACCGGTCAGGTGAGCCCAGGAATGCAGGGGGGCATCGGCTTTAACGTAGAGGGGGTGGCGGGGCTGACCGGTACGGTTCAGGGCGATCGCGCACCACCGATCGCGATAGGGGGCTAGCAGATTGAGCACCTGGCGATGGCGCTGGTGCAATTGCCCCCCGTTGCCCCAGGCCAGCAGCAGGCGATCGGCCTGATCCGCGGCGGCGAGCAAGGCTCGGTCATTATCCGGCCCAATGGGGTCGGCAACCATGGCCAACTGGCGAGGGTAGGCCGTCCGATAGGCAAACAGGTTAACCACGGCAATGGAGCCAAACCCCCAGGACTGGGCCAGGCACATACAACGGCGAATGGTCGAGTCGTCTCGCCGGTGATCGGCCTGGCTGGGGTTTAACATAAGAATAGCCAGGGACGGAGCCTGCGCCTGCCAATGCCGTCCCAGGTGGTAGCGATAGCAACCCGTGGGGTCAAACTGAGCACTGCGAACTATGGCCGAGCTTCTTAACATTTGTTTACATTAAGGTTAGGAGACCGTCTGGAAACCCAGGTGACTCACTCACCGGTTCCGGCGGCATGGGTAATCCCCCAGGAGCGTATGGCCTTGACTATTTTCTCAACCTTTAGCCCCTCGGTGCGGGCCAACCTAGGCGTGCTCTTTGCCGCCGGTTTATGCTTTTGGGCCGGGTTGGCTGGACTTTTGCCGACCCTGCCCCTGTTTATCGAAACCCTAGGGGGCAGCGGCCAGCAAATTGGCATTGTCATGGCCTCCTTTGCCATCGGATTGCTGGTGGCTCGCCCGGCCCTAGCCCGCCTGGCGGATACGCGGGGGCGCAAGCGGGTGATGGTGATCGGTCTCAGTGCGATCGCCCTGGCTCCCCTGGGCTATTTGCTAGTCCAGGCTCTGCCTCAGTTGCTCTGGCCCGTCACCCTGGCAGGCCATACTTTTACGGTGAATGGGTCAATTCTGGCCATGATTACCATCCGGGCTTTCCATGGGCTCAGCATTGCAGCTTTTGTGGTGGCCTACAGTGCCCTAGTCATTGATATTGCCCCTGCCACCCGGCGAGGTGAACTCATTGGCTACATGACCCTGGTCAACCCCATTGGTATGGCCCTGGGGCCGGCCCTAGGGGGATTTTTGTACGAGGCGGCGGGCTTTTTTGTAGCTTTTTTAGTGATGGGAGTCCTGGGTGGCCTGGGCTTGGTTCTGGTCCTGCGCCTGCGGGAACCCTACCCCCCCGCCAGCGCCGATGGTTCACCCCAGGGGTCCGACGCCCATGCCTTTTGGAGCCAGCTTTGGACTGGCCGCGTGCGGACTCCGGCCCTGGTGCTGCTGTTGGTGGGGCTGGCCTTTGGCACCCTCAGTACCTTTGTGCCCCTCTACGTGCGAGAGGTCGGCTTGGCCCTGAATGTGGGGCTGATTTATACGGCCTCGGCCATCGCCAGCTTCATTTCCCGACTGGTGGTAGGCCGCGCCTCGGACCGCTATGGTCGAGGTCGCTTTATCACCGCGAGTCTGGCCATTTACAGCCTGGCCATGGGGCTGTTTTGGTTGGCCGACAGTGCCCCCCTATTTTTACTGGCTGGCCTGATCCAGGGGTTTGCCGCTGGCACCCTGGTCCCGATGATTGCCGCTTTGATGGGCGATCGCTCTAGCCCTAGGGATCGGGGTCGTACCTTTGGTTTGGCCATGGTTGGGTTTGATGTGGGCATTGCCCTGGCCGGTCCCGTATTTGGCACCCTTGCCGATACCCTCAGCTACCGCGGCATCTTTGGTCTATCGGGCCTGATGACCCTGGTGGGTCTGGCAATTTTTATCACCGCCTCTAGCAAAGACCTACCCCACTCCCTGCGCTTTGCCCTGGGCCACGGCCAGGATGTTTACGCCGTAGCGACCTGGCCAGTCGGTCATCCCCAACCCAGGGCAGGACGGGATTGAACGGCCTGGAATTGGGCTGGTGATCTAGGCCCTCTGCTAAGCCAATAGGCGCGGGGAGGGTGGCCTGAGTCCTTGCCAAAAGTGAGTCAGGGTGTCCTTCCCCGATTAAGCTGGGGGCGGGGAGCCCTTTAAGCCCGCCACCGTGATGTCCACCCCCAAGCCTGCTACTTCCATCCCAGACCTGGGATTCATGCTGCTACTGCTGTTCATTGGCAGTGGGCTACGCCTGTTGTGGGCGGCAGATATGGAATGGAAGGGAGATGAAATCTGGATGTATGAAACGGCTCGCCAGGTGGCCGATGGCAACCAACCCTGGCCCTGGCTGGGCATGGTCAGCAGCACGGGGTTAAAAAATCCGGGCCTCAGTGTGTGGTGTTTTATCCTGCTCGCCTACGTAGCCCCAACTCCACTGGCCATGGTGCGTTGGATCCAGGGTTTGAATATTTTGGCGATCTGGGGGCTGTTCCTGTTTTGCTACTGGCAAGGGCGAGGCCAGGCCGATCGACCCATCTGGCTCTGGGGAATAGTCCTAGCGGCGGTATCTCCCCTAGCGGTTCTGTTTTCCCGCAAAATTTGGGCCCAGGATCTGCTGCCGATTGCCAGCGTTCTTTTCCTGATCGCCCATCGCTACCGCCATCGACCCTGGGGCGCCTTTGGCTGGGGATGGGTAGGCACCTTGATCGGTCAGCTTCACATGAGTGGGTTCTTTTTGGCGGCGGGGGTGTGGCTTTGGACCCTCTACACCGACTGGCGGCACCATCCCGGCTTTCGGGTGCGATGGTTGAGCTGGCTGGGGGGCACCCTGTTGGGGTTAATCCCCTTGCTGCCCTGGCTGGCCTATGCGGCCAGGGCCCCTAATCAAGCCGCCCGCTCCTGGGTGGGTTGGGTGGTGCCCAAGTATTTTATTCACTGGGTGACCACCAGCCTGGGGGTGAATCTGAGTTACTCCCTTGGCTCCTACTTTTGGTCAGACTTTTTACCGCAGCCGCGATTGTTTGGGGTGCCGACCTATGGCGTGGCCATCGCCCACGGGTTTTTGCTCACCGTGGGCCTCTGGGGCCTGGCCCGGTGGGTCAGAGCCTGCCGCTACCCCGTGAATACCCTGATGGCGCCTGTGGCCAACCCCTTGGGCTTTTACCTGCGATCCTTTGGGTTTGCCACGGGCCTAATCTTTACCCTGTTTGCCCTAAACACGCCGGTTCACTACGTCATAGTGGCTTTTCCGATGATGTATGTGTGGCTGGCGGCGATACTGGCGGATCAGCGACGGATCTGGTTTGGGGTATTGGGCTGTCAGGTGTTGATTGCGATCGCCTTTTTAGCGTTGATTCACGGCACTGGTGGCTTTGCAGACGCAGACTATGGAGTGGTTTACCGACTTCAGAGCGGGTGGGGCCAATAGAGCCTGGGCTTGGGTTCGGGAACCCGTACAGAGAGCTTTGTTGCGATCGCCCCCTGGCTACCGTAAATTAGCACTCGGAGCTTGAGAGTGCTAAGCTCCCTATTTAGTGCGTTTGAGTTAGTTCAGCATTCCCTCAGACGCCGATCCTACCGCTCAACCGGAGAAATTTTTATGGCAGCTATTACCTTGGCGGCATCCAGTGTGAAGCCCCTCGCCGATCGCGTTCTAATCAAAGTCAGTGCTTCAGAAGAAACCACCGCTGGTGGCATTTTGCTGCCCGACACCGCAAAGGAAAAGCCCCAGGTGGGTGAAATTACAGCCGTTGGCCCCGGCAAAACCGACGACAAGGGCAATCGCCAATCCATGGAAGTCAAAATTGGCGACAAGGTTCTGTATTCCAAGTATGCCGGCACGGATATCAAGCTAGGCGGCGAAGAGTACGTTCTACTGTCGGAAAAAGACATCCTGGCGGTGCTCGGCTAAATTGATTGATCTTTAGGATTGGGGTGGCTGTGTGACGGTAGTGCAGGCCAAGGCGGTGGCTATCTGCGTCGATTCCCAAGCATCTGGCCCAGATCTACCTTAATTGGGCCAGGAACTAAGCTAAGCGCCTGGGCCAGTGGGTCTACCGACCCTAGACCCTATCTGCCCAATAATTGCCGCTCTCCTTTCCCCCTAAGTTTTCTGTTTCACTCCTGATCTTGACCTTCGGAGAAAATTAAATCCATGGCTAAACGCATTATTTACGATGAAAACGCCCGCCGCGCCCTTGAAAAGGGCATGGACATCCTCGCTGAGGCGGTTGCTGTGACCCTAGGACCCAAGGGTCGCAACGTCGTGCTAGAGAAAAAGTTTGGCGCTCCCCAGATTGTTAACGACGGTGTCACCATCGCCAAGGAAATTGAGCTGGAAGACAATGTCGAAAACACCGGTGTCGCCCTGATCCGGCAGGCGGCCTCCAAAACCAACGATGCAGCTGGGGATGGCACCACCACGGCAACCGTGCTAGCCCACGCCATTGTTAAAGAAGGGTTGCGTAACGTCGCCGCTGGAGCCAACGCCATTTCCCTAAAGCGCGGCATCGACAAGGCGACTGCTTACCTGGTGGATAAAATCGCCGAACATGCTCGTCCTGTGGGTGACTCCAAGTCCATCGCCCAGGTGGGATCGATTTCCGCCGGTAATGACGACGAAGTCGGCGCCATGATTGCTGAAGCCATGGATAAGGTCGGCCGCGAAGGGGTGATTTCCCTGGAAGAGGGCAAGTCCATGACCACCGAACTGGAGGTCACCGAAGGGATGCGCTTCGACAAGGGCTATATTTCTCCCTACTTTGTCACCGATACCGAGCGCATGGAGGCGGTGCTGGATGAGCCCTATCTGTTAGTAACGGACAAGAAAATTGCCCTGGTGCAAGACCTGGTGCCGGTGCTAGAGCAGGTGGCCCGCTCCGGTCGTCCCCTGGTCATTATCGCTGAGGATATTGAGAAAGAGGCCCTGGCTACCCTGGTGGTTAACCGCCTGCGCGGGGTGCTGAATGTGGCGGCGGTGAAGGCCCCGGGCTTCGGCGATCGCCGTAAGGCCATGCTGGAGGACATTGCCGTGCTCACCGGTGGTCAAGTCATCAGCGAAGACACCGGTCTGAAGTTGGAAAATACCAAGCTGGATATGCTGGGTCAGGCCCGTCGTCTCACTATTACCAAGGACAACACCACCATCGTGGCCGAAGGTAATGAGCAGGCTGTTAAGGCCCGCTGCGAACAGATTCGTCGTCAAATTGACGAAACTGAGTCCAGCTACGACAAGGAGAAGCTGCAAGAGCGCCTAGCCAAGCTCGCCGGTGGGGTCGCGGTGATCAAAGTGGGGGCCGCCACCGAAACTGAGATGAAGGACCGCAAGCTACGCCTGGAAGATGCCATCAACGCCACCAAGGCCGCCGTGGAAGAGGGCATCGTACCGGGGGGGGGGACCACCCTGGCCCACCTAGTCCCCGACCTCATCACCTGGGTGAATAGCAACCTGACTGGGGAAGAGCATACTGGCGCTACGATTGTGGCCCGTGCCCTGCCCGCACCGCTGATGCGGATCGCCGAAAACGCTGGCCAAAATGGTGCGGTGATTGCTGAGCGGGTTAAGGAGATGGCCTTCAACGTTGGTTACAATGCCGCCAATGGCGAGTTTGTCGATATGTTTGAAGCTGGCATTGTCGACCCCGCCAAGGTCACCCGCTCGGCCCTGCAAAATGCCGCTTCCATTGCTGGCATGGTGCTGACCACCGAGTGCATTGTGGTCGATAAGCCTGAGCCCAAGGAAGGTGCCCCCGCTGGCGCTGGCATGGGCGGCGACTTCGACTACTAAAGGCCCCGGTTCAATCGGTCATTCTCAAGGTCGCGACCCTGTGGGATGCTCCCCTGAGAGCGGCCAAGGCTTGACCGAGGAAAACTTAAAGAGTACTAAGCCGTCTGGGATAACCAGGCGGTTTTTTCTTGGGCATCGGGTAACGGCTGAGGTCAGGGTAGGATGGGGGCAGAACGAGGGCAGAACGAAGGTGGAGGACAGACCCTATAGCGGTTCTCCCTGGCCTGGGGTCTATGGAAAGAGCTGTAGTACTTATCCAGCAAGGGTTCTGCCGTACTGAAGCGGATTGGGAACCGCTCTTCGCCCAGGGCGCCAGGATGAATGGGAGGCTGGCTAGGCAAGCAATGCGGCCTCTGAACTGTCCCTACCAACTGGCCTAGGGCTATCAATGCCAAACCCCAGAGGTGAGGCACCTGGTGTCCCAGCCTCCTAGCTGCTAACTCCTGCCTACCAACTTCCATGAAACCCCTGGATCGTGTTTTAGACAGTCGCTTTTGGGCCCTCGCCACCAAAGAAATCAACCAAATTCTGCACAACAAGCAGCTGATCTTTTTATTGCTGTTTCCACCCACGGTACAGCTGCTGATTTTTGGGTTTGCCCTCAGCCCCGATGTGGACCACCTCAAGCTGGGGGTCGTAGACTATGCCAACACCTATGAGAGCCGCGAACTGGTACAAGCCCTTACCGCCAACAATATTTTTACCCTGCATTACCAGGGCACGGATGAATCGGCACTGGTCAAACAGGTGCAGCAGGGTCAGTTAAGCACCGGGCTGATTATTCCTCCCAACTTTAACCACCAGTTAAATCTGGGCCAAACGGCCCAGGTGCAGGTCCTGATCGATGGCGTGGATGCCAACACCGCCGGCATTGCCCAGGGCTATTTAGGCCAGATCCTCACCCAATACAGCCTCAGCCTATTGCCTAACCCGCCACCCCAACCCGTGCAAACCCAGAGCGTGTTTTTCTACAATCCTGGCTTAGTCAGCAGTTGGTTTTTGGTGCCTGGGGTGATGGGGGTTGTGCTAACGCTGACCAGCTCCTTGATCTCTTCTACCACCCTGGTGAAGGAAAAGGACACAGGCACCCTGGAACAGTTATTGATGACCCCGGCCAACGGTTGGGAAATTCTGGCGGCCAAAATCGTCCCCCTGTTTGCCTTGCTGATGGGGGATGTAGGGTTGGCGGTGCTGATTGCCCGGGGAGTCTTTCAGGTGCCCTTTCGCGGTAGCCTACTGTTGTACCTAGGCCTGGCTGGGCTGTATCTCTGGGTTGGCATTGGCATTGGGCTGATGTTGGCCACCCTAGCCCAAAGCCAGGAACAGGTCGTATTAATTTCGTTTTTTGTCAATCTACCGCTGATTCAAACCTCAGGGGCGATCGCACCGATCGAGAGCATGCCCCCCTTCTTTCAAACCCTGTCCTGGTTTAACCCGCTCCGCCACTTTGTCGCTATCATCCGTGGCATTTTGCTGAAGGGAGTAGGGTTAGAGGTGTTATGGCCCCATGTATTGATGTTGGCCGCCTTTGCCACCCTCCTGATGACGGTTAGCATCACCCAGTTTCGCCGCCAGTTGAGCTAGGATTCTGCCCGTTCAGCCTGGGCCCAGGGGCAAACTCGACCGACTATAGTGTTCTAGCAATAGTGTTCTAGCAATAGTGTTCTAGCAATAGTGTTCTAGCAATAGT